>CAZZML010000115.1:0-8656 GCA_964654735.1 uncultured Roseivirgaceae bacterium
TAATACTTGCCTTACGCAAAACCTTTGGTTAGTTGCGGATAGCAGATTGGGGTTGTTTTATAGAAAAACAACCCCAATTACTGTACTCACAATATCAATCCAATCCTAATCAACCCATGGCCCATCCATGCTTGGTAAAGGATCGGGGTTATAATAAGGCACGCTTGGGTTGGCATCCCACCATACTTTTGAAAGCCTGTTATCACCACTTGAAAGTCTTGAAAGTGCTTCTTTATAACTTTCGCTATTGGTCGTTTTTTCAATATCCGGCCAGGGCATCCTTCTTGGGCTTACACCTTTAAGATCATCATCATCCGGCCCTACCTGAACAATCGGATATCCTGTTCTTCTCCACTCTGCCCAATTCTCGTGTTCAAGCGGGTAAAGAGAAATATTCTTTTGAACAATAATCTGCTCTAATTGCTGCTCAGGAGAACCTGTCAATATGGTAGCCGGAGAAGCAAGAAATACATCAATTTCGGCCTGAGTAAGTTCTTTATGTGCTATTAGCAGAGCAACGTCATCCTCTGACCAATCATACATGGTTTCCAGCACATCGGGTAATTGAGGTGCACAAGTTTCGTAAAACTCTTTTGCCCAGCTCATAGCTGCTTCAACCCCTGCACTATAATAAGCTTGTGCACTACCACCTCGCAATCCAAATAATGCTGCTTCGGAGAGGGCAAAATACACCTCTGAAGAACGCATTACAGGAACTTCTATTACCGGTACATACCAAAGGTCACTCACTCTGGATGCTGATTCCAGTTGCCAGGGAAATTTGTACTCAACTGGCACTAAACCCAATACAGGCATACCTCTGTAACCAAAGTAATCAATGGCAGGGTCATCTTTAGGGAATTCAGCCTTTGCTGTATCGGCCCAGATTTTAATTCTCGGGTCATTTTTGCTTGTCATATTATTAACAATTTCCTGCCCAATAACATTTTTAAAAAAACCTGAACCAAAGTCCTGTAGGTAGTTATATAGCTCATTCTGGTTATCTACATTATCTGTAGAGGTAAACATAATAGCATCGTCTGCCCGGGATAAAATCAAGTCTGACTCCTGCAAATCGCTTATATTATCAATGGCCATCTGCTGATCGGCATACCTAACGCGTAAGGCTAAACGTAACCTGAGGGAATTAGCAAATTTTCTCCATTTCTCCACATCGCCAGCATAAATTAAATCTGCTCCTCCATAACTCTCTTTAGAAGCATCTAATTCTGTAGCTGCCGCTTTGAGTTCTGCGAAAAAATCTTCGTAAATGCTTTTCTGAGCATCATACTTTGGATCGAATATAGCCTGTTCAATTGGCAAATTTGACTCAAAATAGGGTATATCTCCATAAGTGTCAGTCACTTTGGCAAATGCCCAAACCTTCATAATTCTGGCTATGGCCTTTTTATTAACCAGTTCCGGATCATCCTTGGTAAGCCTAATAATTTCGGACAAATTATTAGTATAGGTAGAGTAAGTACTACTCCATACCTCAGGGGCATCTCCTTCCTGAAACGGGCGGCTTCCAATGGTAGAAGACATGCCGCTATAATGTCCTATAATTCCATTTCCGTATCCGTTACCAAAATTGCCTCCTATTTCCTCTTTTATCGATTTTACCTGTACACGTGTAAGCATCAAATTTACATCAACTAAATCTTCTGTTACTAAATTATTTCGTGTATTCAGCTCTTCAAACTTATCCGTACAAGCATTACTTATAAGGATAGCCATTGAAAAGACGATGATAAATTTCAAATTTTTATATATTTTCATCATTTTCTGTTTTAGTGTTAAACAACATCCTGTTAAAAAGTAAGGTTTATATTTACTCCAAATGTTCGGGTTGTTGGCATAGATATTGATTCTACACCTCGTGCACCAGCAGCTGTACTGGGTGCCGACTCAGGAGATATTCCCATATCTTGCATATTATCCTGAATGTAAAATAAATTTCTGCCAACTAAAGAAACCCGAATACCTCTAAAAGGGGTTTTCTCCAGTATGCCTGAGCTAAAATTATACCCCAACATTAGCTCGCGCAACGTAATATAACTGGCGTCCATTACAAACTCTTCGCCTATTCCACTCCAGGCTCTGTTGGCCCAGTAGGTTTGACCATCTACCGCCAGCGTGTTTTCAGTATAGCCTGTCACATTTCCGTTACCATCCAGCACTTCAACTACACCATCAAGTACTCCCACATAAGGCAATTGATTGCCACTGTCATCCGTATCCTGAGGCCGCCTTCCTTCTTCTGTAAAAAGAGCGGTACCTGCTGCAGTCATCCGGTATTTTGTTTCCGAAGAAAGCTCTCCTCCCTGAACAAAATCAATCAGTACATTCATAAAAAGCCCTTTATAGGAGAATGAATTATTTAAGCCTCCGATCCAGTCTGGTGTAATATTACCTAATACACTTTGTTCGGCTTCTCTAACATAACCCCCACTTGAATTTACTATTTTCCTCCCATCGGGGCTTCGCTTGTATTTATAGCCTATAATATCTCCAAATGGATTTCCTGGCCTAGCCTCTATATCATTTGGAAAATGATCTATCAGCACAAAGGTTTCAATTCCGGGAGCCAATTCAACTACTTCGGATCTGTTTCTTGCATAATTAAAGCCTAAATCCCAGTTAAAGCCATTTTTTAATCGAACAATATTAGCGTTTAATACAATTTCAAGACCACTATTTCTAATTTCGCCTGCATTAATTATTACGGAGCTATAACCGCTACTAGTTGGTAGCTGCACAGGTAAAATCTGGTTTTTTGTTGCCCCATCATAGTAGGTTACATCCAATCCTACTCGATTATCAAATAACCTGATGTCAAATCCAAATTCCATCGATTCGGTGAGTTCATTTTTCAGGTCGAATGCCGGTATTACCCTGCTCATACTTGCATATCCCTGGCCATTATAACCAGTTGTGTAGGAGGCGTAATTATTTCTGGTCTGGTATGGATCAGTATCGTTTCCTACCTGTGCCCACGAAGCCCTTAGCTTACCAAAAGTTAAAATATTTGAGGATATTTCGAAAGCATCGGTAAAGGCCCAGCCTAAGCTTACAGAAGGATAGAAAAACGAATAATTACCTGTACCTAATGTTGAAGACCAATCGTTTCTTCCAGTAACATCTAAAAACAGGTAGTTTTTATAAGCTAATTGCCCCATAAAATAAAGGGATTGAATTTCTTTTTCGTACAAAGAATTAGATGGGCGAATATCTTGCGCATTACTTACATGATAAACCCCAGGGGCTTTAAAATCACGCGCATCCCAACTTGAATTACTAATGTATTTTTTAAATAAATTACCTCCTACGCTAAAAGAGCCAGCAAAATCTCCGGATAAATCTCCGCTTGCCATTAAAAGAAAATCTGAATTCATTTCCTTGCCAATAATATTATTTTCTGTTACTCTTCCGTTTCTATTGGCACTTCCTGATGACCCTACAGGCCAGGTTTTTTGCCTTTGATCTGAATACCAATCGATACCGCTTCTGGCTGTTAAACTTAACCAATTTGTAAATTGATACCTTAACGAAGCATAGCCTATAAACCGGTTTCTTTCATCGTTATTCTTTAATTCATTTATAATATAATATGGATTGCCCCTTCTAACTCCAGGGAACCTTCCATTTTCTCCAGTTACTTCATAATGCTCCTTTAAAAAGTCCATTGGTATATACCTACTCATATTAATTAAGGAACGAACAACGTTATCGTTATTAAGGCCTAAAGCAGGCCTGTTATTAAATTTTGAATTAATATAGTTTGCCTTGCTATCAATTGATAATTTATCTGTAAGCTTACTGTTTACCCTAAGGTTAAAGGTATTTCTGCTTCCTTTATGATTGGGTGTTATTCCTTTCATAGTTGTATTACCAATAGATGCTCTTATCGTAGTACTTTCGCCTCCGCCTGAAAGTGAAATCATATTATTGGCTACCAAACCGGTATCCCAAAAATCTCTGATGTTATTAGGGTCTGCTGGCGTAAGCACTCTTGTTTTTGGCTCTTCACCAGGTAATACTAGAGGATCTACAACGGTTCTTCGCCCATCCAATGGAACCCCCCAACTGCCATTATTCCACCCAGGAACAGTTTCATAAAGTTCTCCATCAATGTCAACAAGTTCCCCATAAAGGTTGGTACCTTCCCAGCCGGGCCCATATTTATTCTGTACTCTGGGAATCATATTTATTCTCTCCATTGATGTGGTAGAATTAAGCTCTACGCCAATGCCTTTTCTTGCTTTACCTGATTTTGTAGTAATAAGTATTACCCCATTGGAACCACGCGAACCATAAAGAGCCGATGCACTTGGCCCTTTTAAAACGGTAATTGACTCTACATCTTCAGGGTTAATATTACCAATTCCATCTCCATAATCATTATCTCCACCTCTAAGTCCACCAGAACCTTTTCCCGGGTTTTGAATTGGAACACCATCTATCACATACAAAGGCTGATTGTTTCTAAAAGAACTGTTTCCTCGAATGGTAACATTAGTAGTTCCTCCCGAACCGGATGAGGGGTTTGATACCTGTACTCCAGCTACTTTACCGGTAAGGTAATTGGCTACATTTACTTCCCTTGCTGAGGTTAGTTCATCGCCTTTTAGCTCTTGAGCGGCATATCCCAAAGCTTTCTTTTCTCTTTCGAGCCCAAAAGCAGTAACTATTACTTCAGAAAGGGAAGTTATATTAAGTTCCATAGAAACGTTTATTACCGCTTGATTACCAACCGTAATTTCTTTATTTAAAAATCCAATTGAACTAAATACCAATACTGCATTTTCATCAGCAACATCTAGGCGATAATTACCATCTGCATCGGTTACAGTACCGTTTAAAGTGCCTTTTTCGAGTATGTTAACACCCGGAACCGGACTGCCGTCTTCTTCAGATATAACACGGCCTGTAATACTAATGCTTTGTATAATAACTTCAATCGGATTTTGGATTGACTTATTTATAAGCGGATTTACATTGATGTTGTTGTTTATCTGCTTAAAACGAAGTTTAGCGTTTTTGGAAACATGTAATAAAATTTCCTCTACACTTTTGTTGTGTCCGGAAATAGTGATTTTTGTTTTATTAGATGAAACCACATTTTCATCATACGTGAATTCGAAATCTGTTTTCTTTTCCAACACGTCAAATAGTTGAAAAAGGGAGGCATTTTTCACCTCAATATCTATCATTACTTTTTTTACGCTCATATATTTTTGAGCTTCCAGATCTGCAGCAATTAAGAAATTAAATAGCAAACACTGTAAAAAAAGTCCTGTAAAAGATAGTTTCATAGCATAAATGAATAGCTTAAGTAATTTTTTATACATACCTTTAAATGATTATTTTAAACAATAATTGAATGCATTGCCAGAATTTTCAATTTCTATTGGCAATGTTGTAACTGATTTGGCCGGTAATAATTTCCAGATTTTTACCGGTCTTTTTTTATGTCTCCGGTTTTTTCATATCTTTTTTTTCTTAAAATTTAATATTACATTTTTATCATTAATCTCAAAATCAAAGCTTAGCACAAAGCCAATACTTGTAAGTACGTTTCTCATGTTTTGCCTTTCAAACAACCCTGAATAACTTATTTTCTCATTCGGGGAAGAAACCACCTGAATTTTAGTGCCGTACCATCTTTCCAGTTTTTTAATAATTTGCTCTAACCCATCCTGCTTAAAATACAAAACACCATCTTTCCAGCCTTCTACTTCTTGCGCATTATAGTTAGTTACAGGCAAAAAGCTTCGGGTGCTTTTCTGATAAGCAATTTCCTGCCCAGGGGTTAATACTATATTTTCAATTTTGTTGGCAGAAGTATCTTTATTGTTTAAATCAACTAATACTTTTCCTGTTGATAAACTTACTTTTATAATACTGTTATCAGAATAACCTGATACATTAAAAGAGGTACCTAATGCCATAACCTTTAAATCTTTTGTTATGACATAAAACGGTTTTAGGGTATCTTTTGCAATATCAAAAAATGCCTCTCCTGTTAACCAAACAATTCTTGCCGAATCGGAAAACATTTCGTGAAAAGAAATTTCACTTTCGGAATTTAAGTTCACAATGGTTCCGTCTTTTAATTGAAAAGTAGATTTTCTTCCTGCATCGTTAGATTTAGTAATTAATTTAACTGCCGGTTCCGGTTGTATAGGAGATTTTTGGTTTACCTGAAAATAAATTGCAAAAATCGAACAAATAACCAATGTAACAACAACAGCAATTTTTAGTATGCCGCTGAAATTTCTTGAACTATAGGAGTTTTTTATGTTGTATCGTTTATAGTTGGCTCTTTCCCATACCTGCTTTTTTACTTCATCACTCTTTAAAATACTAAGCTTTCTACCACCTTTAAAATTATGATAGCGCTCGAGGTTTTCAAATAATTCTCTATTTTCATCACTACCCTTTACCCACAATTGTAAGATTTGCTTATCCTCATCACTCCCTGTATTTGCTAAACACCGGGCTATGATTGCATAAATGTTTTCACTATTTACTAGACTGTATTTTGCCATAACTGTTTATAAGACTCAAGAACTAACCAATTACGTAACGTAAATGATTTTTTTTAAATAAATATGGAAATAAACTTTCTTGGAAAGAATTTTCTTACTTTAGGATGCTGTCGCTGATCCTCAAGATAGGCTTTTAAATGTATGCATAAATCTTTAACAGCCAGTTCCAAATGCTTTTCTATGGTTCTTTTAGAAATGATAAGTAATTCAGCTACCTCTTCAATTAAAAGCCCGTCTTCTCTAACAAGCCGATATACCATTTGGCGCTGAGCAGGTAATTTTTTTACTGCACCTTCCAAAAGATGATAAAGATCTTTGTCAACAGGCAATATAAAATTGGTTGGCATTTCATCCACTATGTAGTCTTCGGCTTCTTCAATACTTGTAAAATTTACAATTTTACTTTTATCTCTTAACCATGTAAAGCTTTTGTTTTTAACAGATTTATACAGATATGGATTAATTCTTTCAATGTCTGCCAGTTTATTTTTATTTTTTAGCAAGTTATATATAACATCTGAAACAACCTCCTCAGCACCCGAAGGTACCTTAACAAACTGAAGACAAAAAGCAAACAATTTTGGGTAGTAATGGTCAAAAAAGATACCAAAGGATTTTTGGTCATTCTCCTTAACAATTCTTTCCCAAGTGTTCTGAATATCAATCATATTAATGGCTACAATTATTCAATTATACAATAAAAATTAAAAAAAGCAATAGTACAGTGTTAATAATTTAAGTACGAATAATAAGTTTTTTGCATTACATTTCCTTATGTTTGATAAAGATAATCTCTGTATCCTTATGAATTGAATTAAAAATTATTGTACTTAATGAATTAGGTTTACTATATTATAGATTTATAAGGAGGGTGCTGTAAAAGTTTATGCCTGCCACAAAAAAGTTACACGAGGTTACCCCTTTTTTAAGCGTAATTATCTGTTCATAGAAGCTGAAATGAAAAATAATCGTAGAGATTTTATAAAGAAAGTATCGGTATTGGGAGCAGGTTTAAGCCTGACACCTTCATACACTTATGCAAAAGCGGCCTCGCTTAAAAAGATAATGGGTTCAGGAAATATTGGCATCGTAGGCTTGGATACCTCCCACAGCCCTGCTTTTGCCAAGGTTATCAACAGCCAAAATAGTGGATATAAGGTAACAACTGCTTTTACCACCGTAAGCCCAGATATACCTGCCAGTGCTGAAAGGGTAGATAAATTTACCCAAGAAATAAGTAACCTTGGTATAGAAGTTACAAGCTCTCTGGATATGCTTATTGATAAAGTTGATTACATTATTCTTAATACAGTAGACGGCAGGCTACACTTAGAGCAGGCCAAGAAAATTTTAAAATCTGGCAAACGGGTTTTTATAAATAAACCGATGGCAGCTTCTTTAAAAGATGTGATTGAAATATTTAACCTTTCCGGAAAATTGGGGGTGCCTATATTTACTTCTTCTTCTATACGGTTTATGAAAAAGGTGCAAAAAGTAAGGGAAGGAAGCATTGGCAGAGTACTTGGAGCTGATACATATACCCCAATTTCTTATGAGCCTACTCATCCCGATCTTTTCTGGTATGGTATCCATGGTGTAGAAATGCTGTTTACACTTATGAAAGTGGGGTGTAAACGGGTAAAAAGATTAACTACAACACAGTATGATATAGTTACCGGAGATTGGGGTGATGGTAGAATTGGCAATTACCGAGGCTTGAAAAATAAAATGCAGAAATATGGAGGGCAGGCTTTTGGAGAAAAAGGGGTTAGTTACCTTGGGGATTTCGAAAATTTTAACCCGATGGTTGATGAAATATTGCATTATTTTAGCACAGGTGAAGTACCTGTTCAGCCCAATGAAACAATTGAGATATTTGCCTTTATGGAGGCCGCTCATGAAAGCACAAAGAATAATGGAAACTGGGTTTTAATCAACGATATTCTGGAAAAATCCGGCTATAAATTATGAATAAACCTGAATTGTAATAATTAGCACCTTACCTCATACACAATACAACTTAAGTCCTATTAGTATCTGCTAAAAAATATATAACCTGAATAATTCATGAATAATCTATTACGCATTCCAATTGCCAACCATTC
>CAZZML010000116.1:0-8612 GCA_964654735.1 uncultured Roseivirgaceae bacterium
GAACATGATGCCCTTCGGGCAAAAAATTAAATTTATGCCCTTAGGAAAAATAGTTAAAGTGATTTGTTAAGAAAACTTTGTTTTTCCGATACATAAATATAATAAAATGGGGGGATTCAGAATCCTTGCTTCTTTTTCTAACTATATTATATAATTAAATGTGAAAAAACGATATAAAAATAATAACATGTCACGTTTTATTTATTTATTCATTTTTGTTGTGATTATCTCAGTCATACTATTTTTTGTTTTTGAGGTTACACAATCAAAACCGGCAAAAGAATGGTTTGAAAGCAGTGCAATTGATAAGCCTAGAATAACTTTACCTAAAGATGATGGTTATCATTCAGCTAAAATGGAATGGTGGTACTATAATGGTCACCTTGTTACAGAGACGGGGAGGGCGTTCAGCTTTCATTTTACAACCTTTCTGGTAAATAATTTGATGACTCATACCGTGTTTCATAGTTCTGTGAGTGATCAACAGCATGGAAAACATTATATTGAGCAGCTTAGGGTGGGTGGAAATTCCTTTGCTAGATCTAAAAACAGCTTTGAATTTAGACAAGGTAACTGGTTGTTGATTGGTAAAAATGGTCAGGACAAAATAAAAGTAGGCAATGATAAGTTTGCATTTGATTTGCAATTAAAAAGCACTCAACCCGTTGTTTATCATGGTGATAATGGATTAATTCCCGTGAATGATGTAACGACTAGTTACTATTATTCTCGCACACGGATGAAAATATCAGGTACATTGGAAGTTAACAACATTACAGAGAATGTTAAAGGGATTGCCTGGTTTGACCACCAATGGGGAAATTTTTCAACAGTAAATATAGCCTGGGACTGGTTCAGTTTACAGCTGGATAACGGTGCTGATTTAATGTTGTATCAAATTCGAGATAAAACAGGAAAACCCATTCATTATATGGGCAGCATTACTGAGCAGGGGAAAACTGAGCTATTAGAAAATAAGGATTTTTCTATTATACCAGGAAAAAAATGGCAAAGTAAAAAGACAGGTATCGACTACCCGATGAACTGGAATATAAAGATAGCAAAGAAAAATATTAATTTAGATCTTAAAAGTATTGTTAATAATAGCGAATTTGATGCTAGGTTGACAACCTATAATGTATATTGGGAAGGGCCTATTCATATAGAAGGCAGTCATACAGGTAAAGGTTTTATGGAATTGAGTGGTTACTCGGCAAAGCATAATTAAGCATGCTCGGTCAAATATGATTAGCTGCGCGAATAAATTATATCGTATATTTCAACGCTTATTAAACTTAAAATTGAAGGAGTCAAGACAAGCACGCCTAATGAAAGTGAAGCACAAAAAGTGCTGATGGATTATGCCGATATTTTCTGCTAATCTAATGTTATCTATTAAAGAAATTGTTAGTCGCTTTTATAAAATAGTGTATGTTAAAAACTGTGAACGAGCGATTTTTCAATGTTATAGCAGGAAGTTAATTGCGATAGCTAGAACCTTTATTGCATAAATTTGCTGACTAAAAGTGGCTTAATATAGATTTGATGCAAGCTTAAATATTTTTTTAAGTCGCTTCTAGTTTGGTAATTTGTCAGTTTTTTTTACAGTTTTACAATGTAAGCCATTACTTCTTTATAACAATTGTCTACTTTTAACGAAAATTATTTGTAAATTTAGTTATTTTTTACAATTACTTACAAATTATTCCTGATCTGTTGATTAGAAAATAATCGCGTTAGATTAATATAGGCACTTTTATTGCATATTTTAATGTATCGGAAAAACAAAGTTTTCTTAATAAATCACTTTAACTATTTTTCCTAAGAGTATGAGTTTAGTTTTTTGCCCGAAGGGCATCATGTTCTTCTGATAAGTAATTGTTATTTATAAGAGGGTCTATTACTGGAAAAATATTACTACTAACTATTAGGCTGCTACTGAGAGTTAGATTCAACCTGTCAATTTTTAATTTAAGAGGTTTATTATCCCCATGAAAAATAAGTATTTTTACAACGTTTCTTTTTTCTTGTTCGTATTATTAGTTAACGCAAATAATACAGCGATGGCCGCATCATTGACGTTCAGCTCAACACCAGTTTCTGAACTTATCTCGGAAAACAGCGGTACTTTTAACAGTAAAGTAAATTACAATCCTTCCAGCTGGGATCCTAACAATGTAACCTCAGCAATCCTCCGAATTTTCTTGTCTGATGATGTTTCAAGCATTTTTGCTCCTAATATTGATGCTCCACGTGAGTGGGCTAGTCTTACTTCTGTAACTGATGGTGCGCAGGCGGTTTGTTGCTTACTCAGTAACGTTGAAGTAGACCCACAGCTTTTTGATGGCTCAGTCCATGGGGTTACGGAGGCCGCTGCTGCCGCTACAGCAGGTATTGAAAACCCATCTGTGCTACCGAGCATGCTACCTTATTTTGATTTAGATGTTACCAGTTTAATCATGTTGTCAAATTCAGGCATGTTAAATTTCTCTCTAGAAGCGCTTGATTTATACGGTGATGTTCTACCTGGAACCAGTACACACGATCTAATCCTTGCAGAAGCAGCATCACTTGGTTTGAATTTACCGGATAACGTTCCCTTTCCAGTCATTGAAGATTTTATATTTAACCAAGCTGAACTAACTGTTGAGTTTGATCAAATTAATGCTATTCCTGCTCCTCCCGCAATTTTTCTGATTGGCATTGGCGGTTTATTGGGGTTGGTTTTTAACAGAAAGAGAAAGGCCTAAAAAGTAAATCGACTCATAATAAGAATTCTATCTATTTAGTGTGCAGAATTTTTGTTAGTTTATAAGTGAACTTTACCTAGTGATCTGTCAACATCGGTTTGATGAGTAGTGTAGAGCAGACTTAAGTCCGCTCTACAAAATATACCCATCACACCAAAGTTGATGAAGTACTCAGGCTCATTTCATTTTAAATGCTTAAGTATTAATGCTTCCAATGTTTTCAGCATACGCTCAAAATATGTGTGTTGACGGTGTTGCTGGAGCAAAATCTACTTAATTATTTATATAGCCATGACTGAGATGAATAATAAAGATAAGTCTATTATTCGAGTTATAATACGCGTTTTCTAATCTTGCTCTCTGATATTCAGTCAGGATAATAGCTGAATATTAAATATTGTCTGATTCCTAACTGTCGAAATTTTTTACATCTTTAGAGATATTAACGTTTGTTTGAAAATATACTTGTTGTATGTGTAGGTAATATATGCCGAAGTCCTATGGCAGAAGCACTATTAACAAATCGACTAATAAAAAAAAATAACACAAAATTTATTATCAGTTCTGCGGGTCTTAATGCGATGGTTGGACATAATCCTGATACCATTGCCATACAATTAATGCTGGAAAAAGGCTTAGAAATATCTGCTTTCAAAGCAAGGCAAATAGATCGAGATATGATCCGTAAATCAGATCTTATTCTGACCATGGAATCTTCACATAACAAGATGATTGAAACTAATGAACCCAGCGCAAAAGGCAAAGTTTTCAGATTAGGCGAATGGAGTGGTTTTGATATATCAGATCCCTATAAACAAGAACGTAAGGTATTTGCAGAGGTATTACAGCAAATTGAAAAAGGCGTCACGGAATGGGAGAATAAAATTTTATAATAATCTTTCAGTGATTATTTTAATAAAAAACAATCGTTTAACCTTTCAATTTATAGCATCTTGTTCACACTCACTTTAGATAAACGCTTAACTCACTATGAGTACTGGTCAATATTGAATTGATTAACAGAATTTTGTAGAGTGGACTTCAGTCTGCTAATCAAAAGAGCAGTTGCGAACTGAGGTTCGCTCTACACTTACCATTAAACCAAAGTTACCAGAGTATTAGTACATTTGTCTTTCAAGTGAGAAAAATGAGATCAAGGGGAAAATCTTATTCAATGTTTAAATAAAAATTATGCGACTTAAATTATTAACTATACTGTATATTTCAGCGATTTTAGCGGGGTGTTCAATCGTTCCTGGCATGCATATGAGTCAATTGTCAAGTAAATCCAGTATTGATATGCCAGTTAAGGATAGCAATAATAGCATTTTAAAAAAACTTAATATTCAGACTATTTCTGCCCAGCTGATTATAGATATAGAAAAAGAGTTCAATAATCGTAGTTTAGGTGAGAATAATGTTGCTAACCATTATTTTGACTACCGAATTGGGTCAGAAACGTTTAAGAGTACACCGAAAAAAGAAAGTTACAAACAATATAGAGTAGGTCCTAGAGATATCCTTAATATAACTGTATGGGAGCATCCAGAATTAACTATACCAGCAGGCGAGTTTCGTTCGGCAGAATCGGCTGGTAATATCGTTGGAGAAGATGGAAATTTTTTCTATCCTTATGCAGGGGTCGTTAAAGCGGAAGGAAGAACAGTAGAAAAAATCCGGGAGGAATTGACCCGTAAATTATCTAAATATATAGAAAGAGTACAACTGGATGTCCGTGTAGCATCTTATCGTAGTCAAAGGGTATATGTTGTTGGAGAGGTTGCAAAACCGGGAACCCAGCTGGTTAAAGATATTCCTTTAACAGTATTAGAAGCAATTAATAATGCGGGGGGGGTTACAGAGGAATCAGACCGACGTAATATTACTTTAACCCGTGATAAAAAAACATATAGCATTAATTTGCTGGCTCTTTATGAAGGAGGGCAAACGAGTCAGAATGTTTTGCTTCAACATGGTGATGTTTTAAATGTACCAGATAGACAATTTAATAAAATATTTGTATTGGGTGAAACTGGTTCTTCAGGCACGGGTTCTGCACGGTCACGAAGTATATTTATGAATAAAGGAAGAATGACATTGACCGAAGCGATCAGTGATGCAGGAGGCCCTGATCAAACAACATCAGATCCTGCGAGAATTTTCGTATTTCGAGGAGGGTTAGGGAAACCTGAAATCTTTCATTTAGATGCAAAGTCACCTGATGCGTTATTGTTGGCAGATCGCTTTCCTTTGCAACCGCGAGACGTGGTTTATATCGACCGTGCTGAAGGTATTCGCTGGAATCAGATTATCGGTCAGATTCAACCAACCATTTCTTTGTTAAATTCATTTGATGGGGCGCTAAAAGTGCAGCCCTTTATAGGTCGATGACTAGATTTGGTTTTCGTCTATTTTGGTTTGATTGGTGTGATGTAGAGCGGACCTTAGTCCTCTATCAAGAATATAAGACTCTGATGGAAATTCCGGACTGAAGTCCTTTCTACACTTCCCTCAAACCAAAACTGTTAAACAAATGGCCTGGAAGCTTTTAGTTTGAAAAGAATGTCCACGAAATAGCTTTGTCAACTCGAAAAGAAACGCCCTTTTAGAAAATAATCAAAAGTAATATTTATAACTTCTGATGTCTAGTCTCTTGCTATATAATTCTCCTAGCCTCGCAAAGTAACAAAGTTTTTAATAATTTGAATTTTGTCGATAGCAAGGCAATTAATAGAATGCGTGGAAAGCTCACGACTTTATAGCAACGCAGTTTTATCAGTAGCTTCTGCCGTTAGAATTTTGTAGCTGTAACAGTATAAAGTATTAAATTCGGTAGATTAATTTTTGCAGAATACCTCAATAACATATTTAAAAAATTTAAAATCAGCCAAATACATGTCAAACGATTTTGCAAAAAATGAATATGCTCAAGATTTTTATCAAAGCCAGAATGATGATGAAATTGATATAGGAGAATTAATTTCTACTCTGTTAGAAAGTAAATGGTTAATTATTTCAATAATAATACTTGCATTACTTATAGGACTAGCAAAAGCTATATTAGGTACACCAATATATAAAGCAAATGCCATGCTGCAGGTTGAAGAAGTCTCGCAAATGCTGGGTGCTTTGGAATCAGTAGCCGGGTTGTTGGAAAGTAAAGTTCCGGTACAGGCAGAAATAGAAATAATAAAATCCAGAATGGTTTTGGGAGAAGCTGTTAAAAGCCTAAATATGGACATTATTGCCCAGCCAAAGTTTTTTCCACTAATTGGCAAAGCAATTGCCAGAAAGTTTCAATTACGCAATAAAGATAAAGTTTCGGAAGCCTTGTTTGGCTATTCAGAATATGCCTGGGGTGGTGAACTAATTAAAGTAGACACTCTGGAAGTTCCTGAAAGCTGGATGGGAAAGCAATTGACTATCATAGCCGGTAAAAATGGACAATTTTATGTATTTGATTTGAATATGCGATTAATTGCAGAAGGAGAAGTTGGAAAACAAATCAATAAATCAATTGCAGGAAACGACGATACATTTCGTCTGTTTGTATCATTACTTAAGGCAAGAGCTAACACACATTTTTCATTGACAAAACAATCAAAAACAGAAACGATTAGTGGGTTAAAAAAGAATTTATCTGTAACAGAAAAGGGTTATTTAACAGGCATTCTTGATTTTACATTAGAATCGACATCCCCTCAGTTGGCAATGCAAATACTAAACGAAATCGCCAATATCTATGTACGCTTAAATGTTGAACAAAAATCTGAAGAAGCACAAAAAACGCTGGAGTTTCTGGATGAACAGTTGCCTATGATTAAAAACCAATTAGAAGCTGCTACGACTGCTTTAAATGGTTACAGATTACAAAAGGGTTCTGTTGACTTAAATATAGAGACACAAAGTATTTTAACCGGTGTCGTTGAAAAAAGAACCCAGATAACCTTGTTGCAGCAAAAACGAGATGAATTACGCCGAAGCTTTACAACTTCACATCCCTCTGTTATCGCTATTGATAAACAAATAAACAGGATTCAGAGCCAGTTAAATTCAGAAAATAAAAAAATTTCAGAACTACCGGAAACACAACAAATTATTGTGCGGCTATCCAGGGATGTTCAAGTTAATACAGTACTATATACGACATTACTTAATAATTTACAAACATTAAAAGTGGCTAAAGCTGGTACTGTTGGCGATGTAAGGATAATTGATTATGCAGTATTACCAAGTTTTCCGATTAAGCCCAAAAAAGGGCTAATTGTTGCTATATCACTCATTCTAGGTATTATACTTGGCGTTGCGGTGGCATTTATCCGTAAAGCCCTGAGCCACGGCATTGAGGATCCTGAGATAATAGAAAAACATCTTAACGTACCCGTTTATGCTACAGTTCCACATAGTAATTTCCAGCAAAAGTTAGATAAGTTACTGAATAAAAAAAAATCATTCGCAGACTCTCCTCTCGTTTTAGCAATAGAAAATAAAGATGATTTGGCGATAGAAAGTTTGCGTAGTCTTCGTACAACACTGCATTTTGCATTTCTGAAAGCAAAAAATAACATTATCATGATCACAGGACCTAGTCCGAGTGTTGGAAAAACTTTTGTTTCGACCAATCTGTCCATGGTTCTGGCGTATTCAGGAAAGAAAATTTTATTAATAGATGCCGATTTACGCAAAGGTGTTCTTAATAAAGCACTAGGCGTCAGTCGTGAAAATGGATTATCGGATTTTATTTTAAATACAATTACAGCTGATGAAGCAATTTGTAATATAAAGGATGGCAATAATGGATGGACTATAGATTTTATTCCCACTGGCACTCTCCCACCAAACCCATCAGAATTATTATTACACGACCGTTTTGGTGCTTTACTTGAAACGCTGAGTGAGTCCTATGATTATATTATTATTGATTCACCACCAATATTAGCAGTTACAGATGCGTGTATAATAGGACGCATGGCCAGCGCAACACTAATGATAGTCAAATCAGGTGAACACCCTTTAAGAGAGTTACAACAAAGTGTAAAGCGTTTAAAGCAAAATGACGTTGATATAAAAGGCGTAGTTTTTAACGATTTATCAATGTCATCTTTTGGCTATGGCAAAGGTAAATATATTTACCAGTATAATTACCAGAAATAGACAGATGCTTCGTTAATACAGTATTGTTTAACCACGTTATACCGAATAAAAAAGTATACATATTAAAACCTTCACCGCAAAGAATTAGTATGAACTAAGACTGTCACAAGAAGGCAAAATTTCTTTATGTTACCAACAAATTGTTCCTTTCATTAAGGAAGAATTCTATATACCCCCTCTTTGATTGACAAAAAAATTGGATTGCTTTTGCTGTAAAATTCAGTAAGCTTGAAAAAGTAAATTTATTTATGGACAACGAACTTTATGGAAAGGCCAGAGGTATTAAAAAAATCTTTTATTAAAGGATTTACCTTTTAAAATTGTTAAATAAATTTGGAAAGCTTTTGATGAATCCTGCTTCAAATGAGCAAGGAAGAATGCAGGAGTCGTTTTGCAGCAGCACTATTAAATAAATTACCTAAAGGTGAAGTTATTTCAGAGTGTTCGATTCAAACAACCGACGGTGTTTGAGGGAAAGCAAAAACAATCAACCAAATGATACTTAATTTGGCAAAAAAAGGAATCCCCGTTCAGACAATAATCGAAATTAGTGGGTTAACAAAAGCCGAAATAAAAAAATTTATTTAGAAAAAGAAGATGTTTAATAATAAAACAATACCTTGGTTAATCCTATTCTTATTATATTTCGACAGCTTAGCCCATCTTCGCAGCTTTTATTTTCAATTTGCCAATATTTCAATAAGTTAT
>CAZZML010000117.1:0-8591 GCA_964654735.1 uncultured Roseivirgaceae bacterium
AGTCTGACAAGCCAATCTGTATTGTGGTAATAAATGTTGCTCTTCTTTGGTTAATGGCGATAGCAATTCTGATCCTTCCTTAATCTCTATTAGGCATTCTTTACATTTCCCCTGTTCTTTACAAGATGAAGGTATAGGCGTAGCCATTTCTTTTGCTAAATCAAATAAGGATTGATTTGCAGTGCTTTGAATGGTTTTATTATTTAAGGAAAAGTTGGACATTTAATTAGAAATCATCATCATCTTTTACCAAATTTAAAATGGCTGTAGTTTGTCGAAATCCAGAGTCTGCAATCGTTTCTCCTTCTAATGGACGGGCTTGGTTTAAGGCGTATTTTAAACCAGTAACTAAAGGATCATCCATTGCTAAAGGTTGTGGATTGTGCTCTGGATTGGAAATAGAATAATCCAAACCTAATTCTCCTGCAACACTTAAATAAGCACGTTCCATAGATGCTCGTATATTTTTAGGTGTTCCCCAAGCAAAATTGGAAAGCCCCACAGAAATATGTACACCTTCCATATCTTTATCTACTCTAATTAATTTGATTGCATCTAAGCCCATATTTACCAATCCTTGTGTATCTGCTCCAACGGGTGGCAGTCCAGGATCTAAAAATATTTGATTATTACTAAGGTTCGCTTTTGACCGTAATAAATCTATAAAATATTGAGCTGTTTGGTAACTCTCTTCTGGTTTTTCACATGGAGCACCTCCACTTGCTGTTACTTTTTCCGAAATTATTGCCAATACTGATGCTTTATATTGTCCTGCCAAGGCTACTAATTCATCTAATTCTTGTCTTGATGCAGCAATGGAATTGATTAATGGCGCTGGTGATTTTTCAAAATCATAAGCCTCAATAGCTGTTTTATGAAATGCTAAAGACGGATGATCAAAACATAAAGGCAATGGTGATACTTCTTGCAAAGCAGGAATTAAATCTGGTAAAAAAGCAATAATTTCTTCTAGCTTCACATTCAAATTTCGAGTACTATCTAAATTAACATCTAAATAATCTGAACCTTGTGCTGTTTGTGAGATTGCCAATGCTTGATAGCCTTTTAAATCTTTTGCTTGCCAAGCTCTACGTGCTCTGCCGTATGCATTGTTTATTAAATCTCCTATGATTCCTATTTTGTTCATGTTGTTGCTATTATCCCATCCTAACCTTCCCAAAGGGAAGGGTTTTGGCTTGTTATATCTTTTTATTTCTTCTAATTATTGATTCACTTTTGTTATTTGGAATTAGACTTTTGGAATTTGCTATTTTGCACAATGATCTTTTTCTAACCAAAAATTCCCCCAACTTGAGGTGCCTTCTAAGTCATGGTTCTGTATGGTTGGTGCATGTTCTAATAGTTTCCAAATATCACCATCATACTTTGTTCTATCATAAGCTCTTGCCCAAATACAATCTATATCTTTTACTTCACATTTTGTACCTAATGTCCCTCCGCAAGGACCATTTCTTTGGTTCTTTGCACATTGTGATTCTGGACAGAGATAGGCAATTTCTTGTAATGAACAATCTCCACAATCTTTACAATTAAATAGAACTTTCTTTCCTGTTCTCTCTATAGTGTAGAGCCATTTTGGAGCATTTTTTTTAGAATTAGATTTCTCACAAATATTTTTACCTGCATTGTATAACCCTTTCCCTTTCGTGAATAATAGTTTGTGGAATCGCTTAGAAATGGAATAATTAAAATTTACATGTGTTGTTTTTTTCCATTTTTCTAATAAAGAAGCATTTAATGTATCGGTTGTCAAACCATTTACTACATCTTTTTCAAACATAAAAAATTCATCTGTTTGCGCATATTGCATTTCTAATACAAACTGTTTCCAATCATTAGTAGTATATGCATTAAAAAGCTTCATTATTGTTTTATAATCTTCAATAGTATGTATTCCTCCTAAATAGCCTCCTTTATAACCTAAGCCTTTATATATAGCTAACATTTTAGCTGCTAATTCCAAAAAAAACTGTTTTCCTTTATCGGATGATGAATTAATTTCTACTTGACATTTCTTATATAAAGTGTCTGTTAGAACTACGCCTGGTATTTTATGCTGATGAAATAAATTCATTGTAAACTTACTTAGTACAAACACATTTCCAATTAGATGGATATGCTCTAGTTTCTTATATTTTTGAAAACTGATTAGTTCACTCATTTTTGCTGCATCATAACCAACTTGATTGATTATAAATGAAGCACCCATTTCAATCTTTTTCAATAGTTTTAGATATTGAGGTATCAGTTCATTTTCATTCTTTTTAAAATTAGAGACTACTGCTCCTAGATAAAAATTAGTTTTATCTAGGTATGATTTTTTTTTCTTACCAACTTCTAAGCCTTTATTAAACTGACTGAGTGAATGTAATAAACCAACGGAATCTATATCAAAAACAGGTTTAGGTGTTCCTGCAATTCCAGAAGAGGGATAGTCTCCGGTAATAGCTAATACATTCGAAAAGCCTTCACTTGACAATTCCCAAGCTTTGCTTTCAAGACCATTGCGATTATAGTCTTTACAGGTCATGTGTATAATAATTTCTTTGCCTTTTGACAATAAAGATTTCCCAATAACTGTTGGAAATATTGCAGGATGCCCTCCTGCATTATCAGTAATAGAAATCCAATCTACATTCTCTTGATCACATAACTGTTCTCCAAAATGTACTAATTTCTTAGCTTTTTCTTGTGCTGTTGTACCTCGTGTTGACACAAGTTCTACGCCAATTTTAAATCCTGAAGTGTCTAATATATGTTGTAATGATGGCATAAAGTATCTTAGCTTGCGTCCATCAATTGATGAAATACTTCAACCGATGATGCAGCATCAGCACCAAAACCGTCAGCACCAATTTCTTCTGCAAATGCTTTGTTTATAGGTGCTCCACCAATGACTAGTTTGACATTTTTAAGTCCGTTACTTTTAAAATCGTCTACCACAGTTTTCATATAAGGCATGGTTGTCGTTAACAAGGCACTCATCCCTACAATATCAGCTTTATGTTCTTTTGCTGCTTCTATAAATTGATCTGAAGAAATATCAACACCTAAATCATGTACTTCATAACCTGCTCCTTCAGCCATCATGCTCACTAAATTTTTCCCAATATCATGCAAGTCTCCTTTTACGGTTCCAATTACAACAATACCGCGTTTTTGAATATCATCACCTTCTCCCAAATATGGTTTTAATTCATTCAATCCCATTTTCATAGCTCTAGCAGCAATTAACACTTCAGGAACATAGAGAATATTATGTTTAAAATCTTCTCCTAGCACTGCCATTCCAGCAATTAAGCCTTCGGACAATATCTCATTTACAGGTATACCATCTGCCAATGCTTTTTTGATGATTTCTTGTACTTTTGGGGCATTCCCTTCGTACATATATTGGTTTAATTGTGCGTAATCTATCATTATTCTATATATATTTTGATTTTTCTTACTATCACTCTCTATCTCCTTCACCATATTCCATTACCGCTTCAAAAAATGCTTCAATATTTTCTACTGAAGTATCATCTTGAATATTATGTGCAGGTGCTACAATATAACCTCCTCCTTTACCTAAGATGCTCATTCTTCTTTTCACTTCTTTTTTAATCTCTGCAGGCGTTCCTTTTGGCATTAAATTCTGTATATCTATCCCACCAAAGAAGCATAGTTTATCACCATAATTATCTTTTAAGAATTGAGGATCCATCCCTTCCGCCAGAGGTTGTATTGGATTCAAAATATCCAAGCCTATTTCAGCAAAATCGTCAATTATTGGAATAATTGACCCGCAGCTATGCCAAGCAATTTTTATGTTAGGATTTACTTTTCTAAATTCTTCAAACATCCATTTGATACGTGGTTTAAAAACTTCTCGCCACATCTCTGGAGAAATCATCATACCTCTTTGTGTACCAAAATCGTCTCCTGCCCAGATAATATCAACACCCATTTCAATTAATTTACAACCTATAGCGGTGTTGATTTTCATTATTTTATCAAACAAAGTAAATACATGTTCTTCGCCCATGGCTAAATCCATCAGCATTTTTTCCATTCCCATTAAATACCAGGAGGTTTCAAAGAATGACGTTTCTAAATCTGCTACAATTGCATATGTATCTCCATATTTTTTTATGGCGGTAGCGGCGGCATCAAACCTACCTTCAGCCATCGGGTCAGGCCAATTATAATTTTCTATATCTTCTAATGTTTTTGCATGAGCTAACGGATATTCGTAAAACTCAAAATAGATACCTACATCAACAAACTTCATTCCCCATTCATTGGTAGAAACTTTTTTTTCTTCATCTATAACTCTAGTGGGAGAATTTGTGGGAGCTGTAGCTGCAACACCAACACAGTCATTTCCCATTTTTGTCAACAAATCCATATGAGAGATTCGTGTAGATAATAAAGAATCTAAGGGTTCTTCATAAGGCATATTCATATGTTTAGACATTTTTTGTGCAGCTTCAGGTGTTAATGTCATAAAAATAGGTGGTCTATCTACTTCTTCCCCGCTTAATGCTTTTAATACTCTATCTCTTGGCTTCATAAAATAACTTACCGTTTAATTAAAAATTAAAGTTAACAAGATATAAACATCTTTTTATCTGATTATCCTGCACTATCCTGCACTATCCTGTTAATAGTAAATAAGGCTACTAGATATGAGTAAGTTATACTATTTAATACAATATAATTAGTATTGTAGAATAGGTATTGTTTTCAAATAAACCCAAAAATTACATGTACATTGCAATCATTCTTTTAAAAAATAACCAATCATATTCTCTTATGAAAAAATTGCTGTTTCCCATTTTTGTTATTACATTTTTGTTCATTAACGCAAACTTATTAGCTCAGGTAAAATTGCCACATGTTATCAATAGTAATATGGTTGTACAGCGTAATGCGCCTGTTAAAATTTGGGGTACAGCGTATAAAAATGAAAGAGTTACTGTTTCCTTTAATGATCAAATAGTCAAAACTAAAGCGAATAGAAAAGGAAAGTGGCAAGTGATTTTCAAGAACATGAAAGCAGGAGGTCCGTATAAAATGACTATCCAAGGAAAAAATATCATTGTACTAGATAATATTTTAGTTGGCGATGTTTGGATTTGCTCAGGTCAATCAAATATGGAAATGTCAGTCCAACGTTCAAATGATGCAGAAGCTGAAATTGCATTAGCCAGTTTTGATAAAATTCGCCTTTTTACCGTGCCAAGAACAATTAGTTCTACTCCTTTATTCAACACTAAAGAAAGTTCTTGGTTGGAGTGCTCTTCAGAAAATATTGGCAAATTTTCAGCAGCCGCCTATTATTTTGCACGTAGATTACAAAAAGATATAAATGTACCTATTGGACTTGTACATAGTAGCTGGGGTGGTACTGGAGTTGAAACATGGACAAGTATGGAAGGGCTTACTTCACAGGAAGGTTTTGCAGATGAAATAAAAAGTCTTAAAGATTTTGATCCGGAAGAGTACATCAATCATAGAACGGAAAAGTTATTAGCTATTACAGGGCCATTACCTAAAAAAGACTTAGGAATGAAAGGAAAAGAAGCTATTTGGGCAAAGCCTAGCCATGATTTTTCTGTATGGAACACAATGAAACTACCACAACATTGGGAAAATGCCGGTTTAATGGATTTAGATGGAGTTTTATGGTTTATGACCAACTTTGAACTAGACGAGGAGGAAGCTCAGCATGGAATTGTGCTTAATTTAGGACGTATAGATGACTCTGATGATACTTATATAAATGGTATAAGAGTTGGTGGAATGATAGAACAGTACGATGAAATAAGAGTCTATCCGGTAGAAACCGGTCTTGTAAAAATAGGAAAAAATATACTAGTAATAAGGGTTGAAGATCTTCAGTATGGTGGCGGATTTAAGACTCCTAAAAAAGATTTCTTTATCAAAACCAGCAAACGTAACATCCCTTTGTCAGGTCTTTGGAAATACCGAATTGGGAAAGGTGTTATTGTTATAAGAAGTGGAGGAGGCCCGAATGCTATGCCTTCACTATTATTTAATGGAATGATAAGCCCATTACTATCAATGTCTATAAAAGGAGCTATCTGGTATCAAGGAGAACATAATGCGGGCAGAGCTTACGAATACAGAAAACTATTTCCTAATATGATATCGGATTGGAGAAAACATTGGAATCAAGGTAATTTTCCTTTCTTGTTTGTACAATTAGCTAATTTTAAAAAAGCAAGTGAACTACCAAGTGAAAGTGATTGGGCTGAACTTCGCGAAGCTCAATCAATGACACTTAACAATACATCTAATACGGGAATGGCAGTCATTATTGATATTGGGAATGCTGATGATATCCACCCAAAAAACAAACAAGATGTAGGTAAACGCTTGGCATTATCTGCGCTAAAAAAAGTATATCATAAAAATATACCTTCTAGTCCTACTTATGAATCAATGAAAATTGAAAAAAATGTAGTTCGGATAAAATTTAAAGAAACGGGTGAAGGCTTGGTGGTAAAAAACAACTATGGCTATGTTAATGGTTTTACTGTTGCAGGTGCCGATAAGAAATTTTATTGGGCAAAAGCATATATAGAAAACAAAAATACTATTGTGGTAACATGTGATGCTGTAACTGAACCTATAGCTGTACGTTATGCGTGGGCTAACAACCCAGAGGATGTAAATCTGTACAATACAGTAGGATTACCGGCTGACCCATTTAGAACAGATGATTGGAAAGGTATTACTGTTGATAATAAAATTAAGTATTAATAACTCGCCGTACATTTTGAATTAAAATAGGTTTCAAAATGTTAGTTAGAATGATCCGCCAGAGGCGGATAGTATCGAGAACTAATCCAATAACTAAAATTCTTATTCTCGATACTCCCGAGACTTCGGGAGACAGAATTTATCAAAATGCACAACGGGTATTAATATATTATACCTACAAGGTTTTTGAAACCTTGCAGGAAAACTTCAATAGAAAACAAAATATCTAACTTAGATACTTTGGTTAATAATTTACAAAACTTCTTTATTTACGAGATTTGGTAAGTCTTTACCATCAAATTTTGCCAACAGATTATCAATGGCAATCATAGCCATTTTAGTTCTGGTTTCAATGGTTGCACTTGCTAAATGAGGTAGTAGTACACAATTATCCATTTCCAACAATTCTGGTCTCACTTTAGGCTCTTCTTCAAAGACATCTAGCCCGGCGCCTGCAATTTTTTTTGCTTGTAAAGCCCTTACCAACGCTTTTTCATCTATTACCGGTCCACGAGCTGTATTAATAACTATAGCGGTTTCTTTCATCAAATTAAATTCATTATCACTCATCAAATGAAAAGTATGCTCATTATATGCTACATTCAGAGACACATAATCTGATTTTTTTAATATTTCTTCGAATGAGGCGTATACCAATCCTAATTTTTGTTCTTCACTTTCAGAAAGTCTTGTGCGATTCCAATAGATTACTTTCATGTCAAAACCCTTTGCTCTTTTGGCAACGGCTTTCCCAATTCTTCCTAAACCTACAATACCTAATGTAGCACCAAAAATATCAGAACCTAAAAATTGTAGCGGTCCCCAGCCTGTCCATTTACCAGTTCTTATAAATTTATCTCCTTCAACTACTCTTCTGGCTGTAGCCATAAGAAGTGTAAAAGCCATATCTGCAGAAGTTTCTGTGAGTGCTCCGGGTGTATTAGTTATAGGGATTTTTCTTTGAGTGGCAGCATCAATATCAATATTATTAAAACCAACTGCGTAATTTGCAATAATTTTTAAATTAGGATTCGCATCCATAATCTCTCCATCAATAGTATCAGTAAGTAAACAAAGCATTGCGTCTTTACCCTGTATGCCATCCATAATTTCTTTCTTGGTTAGTACACGATCTTCTTTATTATATTCCAGTTCTGTATGTTCAAATAATCGCTCCATTGCCTTGGGCGGAAGCTCTCTGGTCAAAAATACTTTTGGTTTCATTTACTTATATTTAGATAGAATTATAATTGAATAAAAGCAAATATAAATAAATTATCGGGCAAATATTGATATTACGATAAGTGTATGAAGGTCAATTTTTTAATAAAAAATTCGTATTAGTTTTTTAAGACTAACAATAATTTCTTCATTTCTTTATATTGTCCGGTAGCTATTAATAAACATAGTAACGGGAAAGTTATAAGACAATTGATAAACACTAGAACGGTATTACTTACTATTTTTTTCATTTGATATTGTTTTACATATATAAAACAACTAAGACAGTAAAAATCCTATTCTTATTTTCGATTTTATGCTACACTACGACTCCCTACCCTATAAAAAATGAATTCTATTGATCTGATAATAAGTACTGATAAAATTTATAACAATTTATCTTGTTTTATAAAACTTTCAATTTTATATTTGCACCCGCTTTACCAAATTATTTTGGTCGCGTAGCTTCCTCCTTCTCCGCCTCTGGTGGATACTGCGGACAAGCAGCTTCGCTCCGCAACAAGGTGGCATAGCTCAGCTGGATAGAGCACCTGCCTTCTAAGCAGGCGGTCCTAGGT
>CAZZML010000118.1:0-8536 GCA_964654735.1 uncultured Roseivirgaceae bacterium
TTTTTAATTTAAACAGAAACGAAGGTTTTTCGATAAATTCGAATTTAGTCGGATGACAGTGGTTTTTTTTGTAAATTTAATCAATATGCATAAAAATATAATTGTACTAGGCGCAGGGCTTGTAGGCAGTGTAATTGCCCGAGATCTTGCTAAACAGCATAACGTTACTTCGGTAGATATTAATAAGGAAGCATTAGACCAGTTGGCTTCCATCGGTATTTCAACAAAAATAGTTGATCTTGGTAAGGCTGGTGAAGTAAAAAAAATAGTGGGCTCTTTTGACTTAGTTATTGGAGCAGTACCTGGATTTATGGGCTATGCTATGGTTAAAGAAGTAATTGAAACCAAGAAAGATATTGTTGACATTTCTTTTTTTTCTGAAGATCCATTTCAACTTCATAAACTTGCCAAAGACCATAGAGTAACCGTTGTAACCGATTGTGGCGTAGCTCCTGGCATGGGCAATATTATTTTGGGCTATCATAATAAAAAGATGAAGGTTAAAAAATACGAATGCCTTGTAGGTGGATTGCCTGTGGTGCGAGAGTGGCCTTATGAGTATAAAGCGGTATTTTCTCCAATAGATGTGATTGAAGAGTATATTCGGCCTGCACGCTATGTCGAAAATGGACATTTAATAACTAAAGATGCACTTTCGGATGCAGAGTTGATTGAGTTCGACCGAGTAGGAACGTTAGAATCTTGGAATTCGGATGGGCTTAGAACTTTGGCCACAACGATGGATATAGCTAATATGATTGAAAAGACCTTGCGATATCCGGGCTGTATTGAGTATTTAAAGGTGCTACGAGAATCAGGCTTCTTTTCGTATAATGAAATTGAAGTAAATGGAGTTATGGTTAGACCTGTTGATGTTACAGCCAAATTACTTTTTCCGAAATGGAAATTGAAACCAGGAGAAGAAGATTTTACAGTAATGCGTATCAGAATTGAAGGTGAAGAGCTGGGTAAGACTAAAAAATTGGAATATTATTTATTAGATAAGTATGATAGAGACAACCAAATAATTTCGATGGCTCGTACAACAGGCTATACGTGTACAGCGGTTGCGAATTTAGTACTTGAGGGCAAATTCAATCGCATAGGAATCAATCCACCAGAGTATGTAGGGGAGGAGGAAGCTAATTTTAAATTTGTAATCAAATACTTAGAAGAGCGGGGTGTAGTGTATGAAGTGAAAGAGGTTTAATGGGTTCACGGGTTAGAATACCGTTGACCATAGACCAATAAACTACAAGAACCTTTTTGATAATTCTAACCATCTCTTTAATTTGCCCTCTTAATTTTTCAGTATGACTAAAAGTCCTTCGCTTTTTCAAGCAATTATTCCTATCATTTTTCTTATTGGTTTACTCTCCATCAATGTGTATTTATTTGGAGATGATGCTACCTATGGAGCCAACCAAATAGCTTTATTACTAGCAGCAGCAGTAGGAGCATTGCTAGCTGGTAAAATGGGGTTTAGTTGGGAGCATATTTTAAATGGAATTGTAAAAAGTATAAGTTCGGCCATGTCGGCCATACTAATATTAATGCTTATTGGTTCTTTGGCAGGTACTTGGCTTATTAGTGGTATTGTACCAGCTCTTATTTACTATGGGCTAGACATCTTAAACCCGACCATATTTTTATTTGCTGCTGTAATTGTGAGTGCGATTGTATCATTAGCCACAGGTAGCTCTTGGACCACCGCAGCAACTATTGGCATTGCACTGGTTGGTATTGGCAAGGCTATGGGCATCCACGAAGGGGTAGTAGCAGGAGCCATTATTTCTGGTGCTTATTTTGGTGATAAAATGTCGCCATTATCAGATACTACTAACTTAGCTCCAGCAATGGCAGGTACCGATTTGTTTACCCATATTAAATATATGGCTCTTACAACGGTGCCTACTATTAGTATAACTTTAGTAATATTTTTAATCTGGGGTTTTACCATCGATAGCTCTTCGAGCATCGGTACAGTTGAAGAAGTGCACCAAGCCATTGCCTCTAAGTTTACGATAACCCCTTGGTTGTTTTTAGTGCCCGCTATAGTAGTAGGTATGATTTTGAAAAAAGTACCTGCACTACCGGCCTTACTTGCTGGGGCGTTATTAGGAGGTGTTTTTGCAGTAATTTTTCAGCCTAAAATTGTGCTTGAAATTGCAGGATCTTCTGGATCAAACTGGGATTATTATAAAGGAATAATGATGGCTTTATTTAATAAAACGAGTGTTGCAACGGGTAATTCAATGGTAGATGATCTGCTTTCAGCCAGTGGTATGTTTGGTATGATGAATACCATTTGGCTAATACTTTGCGCTATGGTATTTGGAGGTGTAATGGAATCGGCAGGAATGCTAAAACGAATTGCAGACAGCATTATTCAGTATGCGAACTCCACGGGTTCGTTGGTGGTTTCAACAGCCGTCACTTGTGGTTTCTTTAACTTAACAGCTTCGGATCAATATATCGCCATTGTGGTGCCAGGGCGAATGTTTGCACCTGCTTATAAAGACAGAGGCTTAGCTCCTGAAAACCTAAGTAGAACATTAGAGGATTCTGGAACCGTAACCTCAGTACTTGTGCCTTGGAATACTTGTGGAGCTTATCAATCAACCGTTTTGGGAGTTGGAACATTTGCCTATCTTCCTTATGCATTTTTTAATATTTTGAGTCCAATTATGACAATCACCTTTGCTTATTTAGGTATTAAGATTAAGAAGTTGGCCGAAAAAAAGGACAACTAATTTTATGCCATTACGCGAACGAATTTCGACAGACGAAGTGAATGCTTTACCAATGCTTGCCTATGAGGGTAAGATTGTTTTAGTTGATAAAGTAGAACAAGTTAAAGAAGCCGTTAAGGAAATAGAACAATATACAATTATAGGCTTTGATACAGAGTCCCGCCCCGCTTTTAGTAAAGGAGAGTCATATCCAGTTTCTCTACTTCAGTTTGCCACCCCTAAAAAGGTCTACTTATTTCGTGTAAACGTAATTGGTATGCCAGAAGGGGTAAGCCGATTATTATCCAACCCTAAGCTTATCAAATTAGGCATTGCTTTGCACGATGATATCAAAGATTTGAAGCAACTTGGAGTGTCTAACCCCCAAGGCTATCAAGACATTCATTCATTTATAAAAGACAAGGGTGTTATAAATACGGGCCTCAGAAAATTAGCTGCAATGATTCTTGGTTTTAGAATTTCTAAAAGCCAACAAACTAGCAACTGGGAAAATGAAGTGCTTAACGAGCGCCAACAGGTCTATGCTGCCACAGATGCCTGGGTATGCTTAAAAATTTATGAGAAGTTGAAGGAGTTAAATTTAATTGCCTAAATAATACTCTTTCGTCAACAACCTGTGCTCACAAGTATAAATATTTTCTTCATTTCTAATGATAAGTTCGTTAGAAATAAGAGTGCCTGAAAACTCACCTCTTTTAACCAATTCAATTAGCACTCGATTAATTGGTTTACCTAATTTGGGTCGCAAGCTTAATTTACTTTTCAATTCTAATCCATTGTCGCTGGCTAACTGTATCACTTTACCATAATTCTCCATAGGTATAACCAAATATATTCTTCCTAATTGTTTTAATAATTGAGAAGCATTATTTATCAGAACCTTGTAGGATAGTTTATCAGAAGCATTACGTGCAGTACTTCTACTTTTCTTAGTAGGTGCAAGTCCTTCAAAAAAAGGTGGATTGCTAATGATTACATCGTAATGTGTACTGAATTCATATAAATTAAAATCATTTTCGATAAGGTTGAGGCTGGCACTCCATTTGCTATTTTTGAAATTGATTTGTGCATCAATTATAGCTAAGCTATCAATTTCAACAGCATCTATTTGGCAGATACCGTTCACTTTTTGGGCCAGCATAAGAGGAAGAATACCTGTGCCGGTGCCAATATCCATAATTTGTTCATGAGGCTTAACTCTTGCCCAAGCACCAAGCAATACACTATCTGTACCCACCTTCATTGCCGCATTATTTTGTTCTACAGCAAACTGCTTGAATTGAAATGGTTTATAATGCTTCATTTTTCTTTAAATTTGGATGCAATTCGCTAGAATTGCATCCGCAAACGTACTATGAGCTCGCTTGTTTAAACAAGCATAAAAATAATTACTCAATGAGTGTAAAATCTGATTTAGAAATTGCCCAAGAGGCGAAGCTACAGCATATTAATGAAATTGCTGGCATACTAAATGTGAAGCTTGATGACCTTGAGCATTATGGAAAATATAAGGCAAAATTGCCTCTTTCCTTAATCAATGAGCAAAAGGTAAAAGAATCGAATATGATTCTGGTAACAGCTATTACGCCTACCCCTTCGGGAGAGGGTAAAACTACTACTTCAATTGGGCTTGTTGAAGGGTTAAATAAAATTGGTAAGAAAGCAACGGCTGTTTTGCGCGAACCTTCTTTAGGGCCTGTTTTTGGTATGAAAGGCGGAGCTGCCGGTGGGGGGTATTCTCAAGTAGTACCCATGGAGGACATTAACCTGCACTTTACAGGAGATTTTTCTGCCATTGAGAAAGCAAACAACTTATTGGCCGCACTCATTGATAATAATATTCAAAATTCTAAGCATAGTTTAGGCATCGATCCTCGAACTGTTTCCTGGAAACGTGTAATGGATATGAATGACCGGGCACTTCGTCAAATCGTATCTGGATTAGGAGGTAAAACAGGAGGTTTCTTACGTGAAGCAGGATTTAACATCACTGCCGCATCTGAAATTATGGCCATTCTTTGCCTGGCAAATGATTTAGAAGACTTAAAAGAGAAAATGGGGAATATATATGTGGGCAGCACCTTTGCTGGTGAGCCTGTGTATGCTAGAGATATAAAAGCAAATGGTGCAATGGCTGCTCTTTTAAAGGACGCTATTAAACCAAATTTGGTTCAAACATTAGAAGGAAATCCTGCTATTATTCATGGTGGCCCATTTGCTAACATTGCCCAAGGAACTAACTCTGTGATTGCTACTAAAATGGGCATGTCGTTGAGTGATTATGTGGTAACAGAAGCAGGGTTTGGAGCCGATTTGGGAGCGGAGAAATTTCTGGATATTAAATGTGGTTACGCAGGAATTTCGCCAAAAGCAGTTGTACTAGTAGCAACCGTTCGTGCACTTAAATACCATGGTGGTCAGGAGCGAAAAGATTTGACTACTCCAAATGTGGAGGCACTTAAGAAAGGACTAAGCAACCTAGAAAAACATGTAGAGAATATCAAACAATTTGGATTGCCTCCGGTAGTGGCCATCAATAAGTTTATTACTGATAGCCAAGAAGAACTAGACGAAATTACTAATATGTGTAAAGCTAATGGTATTCGTGTAGCCTTGTGCGAAGGATGGGAATTTGGAGGAGAAGGAACCAAAGACTTAGCGGCTGAAGTAGTAGAAGCAGTTGAAGCAAGCTCTGGAACTTACACGCCAATTTACGACTGGAACGATTCTATTGAAGATAAAGTAACTAAAGTGGCTACCAAAATTTATGGAGCTGGTTCTGTGGTGTTCAACCCTAAAGCGAAAGCAGATTTAAAAACCATCCATAAACTTGGATTGGATAAACTTCCAATTTGTATTGCTAAAACGCAAAATTCTTTGTCTGATAATACCAAATTATTAGGCCGCCCGGAAGGCTTTAAATTGACTGTTCGCGAGTTTGAAATAGCTGCGGGTGCTGGGTTTATTATTCCGATTACAGGAAGCATGCTACGTATGCCAGGTTTACCTGCTATACCCGCTGCCGAAGGCATTGATATAGACAAAGAAGGAAATATCACAGGATTGTCGTAAGAAAATGACCTCAAGCGTTTCTTCAACAAAAATTATTAAAATTGGCGCACAAGGTCAGGAACATGTTCCTGACCTTGTTGCTATTGAAGAACCACTGGAAATCCGATTAGGTATTGGCCCATTAAATCAGCGGGAGCAGTTTAGCTTATCCGTAACAATGCGAACCCCTGGCCACGATAAGGAGTTGGCTATTGGGTTCCTTTTTACCGAAGGAATCATTGCTGATATAAGCGAAGTTAACAGTATTGAGTATTGTGAAACGGTTAAACCAGATGAAAAGGGGAATGTGATTCGCATAGAGCTTTCACCAGAAGTGAAAGTAGATGAAGAAAAACTATCTCGTCATTTTTATACGAGCTCAAGTTGCGGAGTTTGTGGTAAATCATCCATAGAGGCTATTAAAGTAGAAATTCCTGAGACTAAGACAAGCTTTACTAAAGTAGGAGCAAGCCTTGTTTATAAATTGCCTGATGTATTAAAGCAAGCCCAAAAAGTATTTGAACACACTGGTGGGCTGCACGCTTGTGGATTTTTTGAATTGGATGGAAGCTTGTTGCGGCTTCGAGAAGATGTAGGCCGCCATAATGCAGTGGATAAATTAATTGGCTCTTTAGTGATTGAAAAGAAGCTGCCAGCCGTAGAAAAAATATTGGTATTAAGTGGACGAATAAGCTTTGAACTAGTGCAAAAAGCAGCTCGGGCAGGTATCCAATTTATTGCGGCCATTGGAGCACCATCTAGCTTAGCTATTAAAATGGCAAAAAAGCATCAAATTACGATGGTAGGCTTCTTAAAAAATAGTAGTTTTAATATCTATTCAGGTAAAGAAAGAATAAACTTTTAAATGAACACTTGGAAGTAAAAGCACCTCTGTGAACTCTGTGCCTTCTTAGTGTGCTTTGTGGTTAAATTATTATGAAACTCAGAATAAAAGGAAATACCATCAGGCTCCGATTAACACAATCGGAAGTGGATAAACTATCAGAAGGGACTGTGGAAGATAGAACACAATTTCCCGGGGGACAATCCTTGATTTATAAAATTCAATCTGCAGAGCAATTTAGGGTAAATTTTAATGATGGAATCGTATTGATTTCTGTTCCTACTAAGCAAGTGAAAGATTGGGCAAATTCTGATAAAATTGAAATTGCAAATTCTATCCAATTAGAGAATAACGAACAACTCGAAATCTCCATCGAAAAAGATTTCAAATGCTTAACAGAACGACCCAAAGAAGATGAATCGGATATGTATCCGAATCCTTTGGAAAAACATTCAACATGTTAACTCATGTCTGAAAATTTAAGCAAATTATCAGGAAGAAAAGGCTTAGACAATAATTTGTTTGAGCAATTGGTGCAGTCTTCAAAAGTAGAAGGCACACCCACAAACGAAAAGTTAAAAGACTTAGCTTGGGAGTATTTAATGGGTAATGCAACCACTTATGGAACTGCATCGTTTTACGACTTCTTAAAACAAGAAAACAAAGGTAAAAAAGCTTATGTCTGTAATGGCTCCGCTTGTCTGGTGGCAGGCACGCAAGATGCTGTTACTGAAAAACTAGCTTCTAAATTTTTAGCAAATGAAATAGGCCAGATGTGCTGTATGGGCAGATGCCACGAAAACAGTGCGTTTAATGTAAAGGGAAATAATTATTCGGGCAATGCTATTGACAGCCTTGATGAAATTTTGGAATCAGAGATTGATGGAACTGAAAAGTATAATGTTGATGCCAATGTAGAACACAGGGTGCTGACAGGTACACCTTTAGATGCTGAACGTTTTAAGCAACTTTTTATAAAGGCTAATACCATGGGTTTCGACCGAGTGCTGGAAGAGATTAAAAAAGCAAATGTGCGAGGCAGAGGTGGAGCCGGATTTCCTATGGGCTTTAAATGGGAATCGTGTAAAAATACGGATAGTGATCAGAAATTCATTGTCTGCAATGCAGATGAAGGTGACCCTGGAGCGTATTCGGATCGGTATTTATTAGAGGTGCAACCTTATTCTGTGCTTTTCGGCATTATGATGGCTGGTTTTGTGGTTGGAGCAGATAGAGGAGCAATTTACCTGCGTGCGGAATATCCAGAAGCCATTAAGATTGCTCAACAAGCAATTGATGAGTTGACAAAGATTGGAATGAATGGTTCTAGTATCGGAGGCACTAATTTCAATTTTACCTTTAAAATAATTGAAGGAGCTGGAGCTTATGTATGTGGTGAAGAGACAGCATTGTTGTCATCTATTGAAGGCCAACGACCAGAAGTGCGTGTCCGCCCTCCTTATCCAACCCAGGAAGGCTTATTTGGCAAGCCAACCATTGTAAATAATGTAGAAACCTTAGCTGCTGTTCCCTGGGTGCTGGAAAATGGAGGTGAGGCGTATGCAAGTTTAGGTACGGATAAGTCAACAGGCACAAAACTGGTTTGTTTAGACTCGTTCTTTAATAAACCAGGCTTGTACGAAATTGAAATGGGAACTTCTCTAAGATATATTATAGAAAATTTCGGAGGCGGTTTTAAATCGGATGTAAAAGGGTTACATATTGGAGGCCCATTGGGAGGTATTGTTCCCACTCATAAAATTAATGACTTGACATTAGATTTTGAAAGTTTCCAAAAAGAAGGCTTTTTATTAGGCCACGCCAGTGTAGTTTCCATTCCACAAGACTTCTCCATGCTAAAGTATTTAGAGCACTTGTTTGATTTTAC
>CAZZML010000119.1:0-8485 GCA_964654735.1 uncultured Roseivirgaceae bacterium
AGCCATTTGGTAAATGAGGATTATAAATCGCAGCGCAAGGATGGAAAAGATGTAATAAAATCATTTATTATAAAAATAGGGCCAAAGGCCAATGAAGGAACATTATCCTTAAATTTATTAGATGGCGAAACCCGTGATTTAGAAAGTGTTTTAATTGGAGCGGCTGTACGTGATAAAACTGGGCCTATATATTCTGCCGAAAATATTCAATTTACAAATCCATCTATGTTTGGCGATGCAATTGCTATTTCACTTGTAGGTAGCGATATGCAGGCCATTCGTGAAGCTTCTTACCTTTTGGTAAGCGAACTCAAGGCTAACCCAATCTTAAAAGATGTAAACAGTTCGGATCAGCAAACGCATAATGACTTGAATATTGTTTTGAAACCAAAGGCTACATCATTAGGCTTTTCATTACGAGAAATTACACAACAACTGCGAGATGGATACTTAGGTATAGAAGCTCAAAGCTTACAAATTGGCCAAAATGAAGTAAAAGTGTATGTGCAATATGCCGAGTCGGAAACTAATTCGATAGGCAAGCTTGAAGAGGTGAAAATTAAAAAAGATGGGGATGAATATGCTTTAAAAGAATTGGTTTGGTTAGAAAAAGCTTCTGCAACGTTATCAATAAATCATTTAAATGGCAAAAAACAGATTGAAGTAAAAGCAGAGCTAGCAAATATTGAGGGATCTGCTTCAGAAGCACTGAGCGAAATCCAAAAGGGTATTATTCCTATCATAAAGTCGAAATACCCCGATGTGAAATTTGTTTATGGAGGGCAAAGTGAAAGCTCAATGGAAACGGCTACTTCAGTAGCAAGCATTATTCCAGTAATAATGCTACTTGCTTTTTTTATGATCGTGCTAAACTTTAGATCATTTAAGCAGGCAATTGCGGTTTTAGTGCTATTACCTGTGGCCTTTATTGGCATTGTACTAGGCCATATGATTCACGGTGAGCCCATTTCGGTACTCTCCTTTTATGGAATTATTGCCGTAGCCGGGGTAGTAATAAACGATTCGTTGGTGTTGGTAAGCCGAATGAATAGCCTATTGCAAAAAGGAATCTCGTTTAAAGATGCCTTGCACCAAGCAGGGGTATCAAGGTTTAGGGCCATCATTTTAACTTCGCTAACTACCATTGCAGGCTTAGCTCCCCTTATACTAGAAACCAGTATGCAGGCAAAATTTTTAATTCCTATGGCAATCTCAATGGCCTACGGTTTGGGGGTAGCAACATTTTCAACCCTTTTTGTCCTGCCGGTATTATTAAAAACCATAAATACTGCAAGTAAATGGGGGTATTGGTTGTGGGAAGGGGAGAAAAAAGAAGCTGAGTTTTTTGAACCGGCACTGCAAGAGCAAAAATCATTTAAAAAATTAGAGGAATGAAGAATGCACTATTTATTTTATTATTAGCCCTTTCTATTAGGGGGTTCTCGCAAGGGGGAATAGAAATTAATATGACTAACTTATCAAATGACTCTGGCCAGATAATCGTATTGCTTTTTAAAACAGGCCAGACATTTGGGGCAGATGAAGAACCATATAGAAAAATCATAAACGATAATATTATTGAGGGTAAATGCTCCATCACAATCAATGATATTGAAGGTGGAGAGTATGCTTTTATTGTGTTTCACGATGAAGATAAAAACGGAGAGTTACTAACCAACTTTATGGGAATGCCCAAAGAAGGAATTGGTAATTCTGGTGCTAAAAATCAACGTCCTACTTATAAAAACACAAAATTTGTTTTGAAAAACGAACGTAAAATTTTCAATATCACATTAAGGTATTTATAATATGAAGCATCTGAAAATATTCGTTCTACTACTGCTTCTATTTCAAATTACTAGAGCAAAATCTCAGCAAGTATTTAGTTTGGATGATGCTATAAGTATAGCAGTTGAAAAGAATTATGGACTAAGAATTTCTAAAAATAATATTATAATAGCAGAAAATAAAGCCACTTTAGGCAATGCAGGACTTTTGCCCACAGTAGATATTAATGCAAATGGCAGTATATCTAACTTGGCCACAAAAGTTGTTTTTACTGGAGACATCCCAGCTGATGAATCAGATGGTGCTCAAAGTGGTGTACTAGCTGCTAGCCTTGATTTTTCCTATACACTTTTTGATGGATTTAAAAATAAATATCAGTTGCAATCCTTGCAAACTGATGTACTGCAACAAAAACTTACTCATACTGGCAATATTGAAAATACAATAATGGATGTAATAGATGCCTATTATAACTGCGTAAAAACCCAAGCAGATTTGCAAATTGATATAGAAACCTTTAACTACTCGGTTAAAAAATACACCGATGTAAGTAACGAAGTAAAATATGGGCAAAATACAAAACTAGAAATGCTAACCAATCAAGGTTATGTTATTTCAGATTCGTCTAAAATTCTTAGTACCCGGTTGCAATTTAAAAAGGCCATTTTAGGTTTAAACAATGTGTTGGGTACAGATACACTACTTGGTTACGAAATTTTTGAAAACACCATTGTGCTTAAAAATGAGATAAATAAGAATGAAATGATCGATAAAATGATGCGGAGCAACATTGATATAAAAGTTGATAACGCCAATTTACAGACATCTGAAATTGATTTAAAAGCCAATAAGCTATTTTACCTGCCAAAGCTATCGTTAAGTGCATCGTATGGCTATAGTAATATGGAATACGAAATAGGAGCCATGTTATTAAATAGAACATTAGGGCCAACCGTTGGATTTACATTTAAACAGCCTGTATTTGCGGGTGATACCAAAAAGAAGGACAAACAAAATGCCAAAATATCTCTTGCAAATGCTCAATTAAGCTATGACGAAACAAAATTTATACGAATGCAAGATTTCGAGAAAGCGTGGGCAAATTACCAATACTATTTAGATCTAATTCCATTAGAACAAACCAATGTGGCCATAGCCGAGACAAGACACGAAAAATCGCAAAGCCAAAATAAACTTGGCCAATTAAGTATCCTGGAGCTTAGAGATGCTCAATTAAATTTAAATAAGACAAAAACCACACTTAATGAGGCCATGATTGAGGCTAAAATTGCCGAATGGGAATTATTAAAACTAGCTGGATTAATTGCAAGAGGTATTGTAAATAATGATTAGGCTCAATGATTATACGTCTGCACAATTCCACTATAGAGAAGCACTTATCAAAATCATCCATTTTCTGGGCTAACTTTGCATATCTAAAATGAAATTTTCTAAATCTAACATTTTATCGTTTTTACCACACCTCATATTTGTGGTATCGATATTATTTATTGCTGCCTTTTACGATCCTAGACCTAAAGAACTAATTCAAAATGATGCAGAGGGGTTTCAGGACTTTCTTCTAGTAACGGCAATAGCTGTTCTGGTTTGCTATTATGTAAACATGTTTGTTTTGATCCCTCAAGTACTTAATAAGAAGGGCTGGTTTATATACCTATTAGTAATAGGTATAGTATCATTTGCTATCCTCTTAATTCTCAATATTGCAGGTTTTATACAAAATGATGCTGGCAGGCCAGTAGCTCCTATATTATTCTTTTTATTGGTGGCATTTTCTGGCAGTGCCAGCATTAGGCTCAATGCAGATAGAGTTAAAAGTAATGAACAAAGAAAAATAGACGAATACGAATCACTTAAATCTGAATTGTCGCTTTTACGCTCTCAAATAACACCTCATTTTATGTTTAATGTGCTTAATACATTAACTTCTTTAGCACGTAAAAAATCAGATGATATGGAGGATGTTATCATTCGTATTTCAAATTTAATGCGGTATATGCTCTATAATACACGAGAGAAAAAAATCACTTTGGCAAAAGAAATTGAGTTCCTCAATAGTTATTTAGGTATTCAAAAATTGCGATTTGGAAATTCCATTGATGTATCCTTTCAATCAAATATCAGCGACCCTGACTATTTGGTAGAATCAATGCTTTTGCTCCCATTAATTGAAAATGCGTTTAAGCATGGTACAGGTACAGTTAACCCATCCATTATCATAAAATTATTGGCAAAAAAAGGAACACTAGAGTTTGAAATAATAAATTCATTTAATCCTGACCTCTTAACCATTAAAGAAGCTTCGGGTATTGGTAATAAAAATGTACAAAAACGCCTCTCTTTTTTGTATAAAGATAAACACGAATTTATCTCATTTACTAAAGATGATACCTTTACAACCAAGCTAAATTTGATTTTAGTATGAAACTAAACTGCATAATTATTGAAGACGAAATGCCAGCTATGGAACTTATGGTTGATAATGTGCACAAAATTCCATTCTTAAACCTATTAGCCTGTTGCAAAAATACATTTGAAGCAGGCGAATTCTTATTAATAGGAAATGTGGACTTAATATTTAGTGATATTGAAATACCAGTAGTATCTGGAATTCAGTTCATTAAAAGTTTGCAAAATCCTCCTCTTATTGTACTTACAACAGCCTACGAACAATATGCGGTAGAAGGGTTCGAGTTAGAAGTAATAGACTATTTACTAAAGCCATTTTCTTTCGATCGATTTTTAAAAGCGGTAACCAAAGCCCAACACCAGTATAATTTAAGAAATGGGCATATTTTGCAAAACCTTACAGAAGAATATATCTACGTATATTCTGAATACAAAGAGCTAAAAATAGCGCTAGGTGATATTATTTACATAGAAGGTTTAAAAGATTATGTAAAAATTTACCTCGTAAATCATAAACACCCGATTCTAACTCGGTTAAATCTAAAAGGAATGGGAGCCAAACTTCCCAAAATTGCTTTTTGTAGAGTACATAATTCGTATATAGTACCACTGGCTAAGATTACTTCGGTTCAAAAAACCAAAATATACCTTAGTGATAAAACCATTCCTGTGGGAGCATCCTATTCCAAAGTATTTTTGGAGGCTTACAAAGCTTAAGTAGAGTATCTTTTATATCTACACCTTAGGTAGATTTATCTACACATTCTTTTCATAATCTACACAACCTACATGTAGTATATACTATGCCCTTAATACCCCGTTGATTTGTGTAAACAAAGTAAAAAAGTTATGGAAAAAGCAAAATTAATTCTAAGCAGTTTGATGACAGCTCTAATCTTTGCACTTGTGGCAACGATTACAGTTAATTGTACAAATCAACTAGGTGATTCTGAAGTAAGTACAGAAGATGACCCATTGGTTCAAGTGGCAGAGCTATCATCGCAATTATCGAGTGGAACCGATATTTCAATTTCATCTTCAGGAGATGAAAATTCAAGAAATGGAAGCAGACCTGATGGAGCCTCGTATGGCAACAGGCCTACTGGTACTGGGGGCGGAAGACCCGAAGGTGCATCTTATGGAGGCAGGCCAGAAGATGGTCGTCAAGGAGGCATGGGTTTTCAACAATATAATGATGATCCCAAGCTATTAGTTTTATCCATTATCGACCGAATTGGTATCAGAATGAATTTTGGATACTTCGCTTCTTTAGGAGCTGAAGTAACCCATTACGATGAGAATGGGACTTTAGTTGAGCTAGAACAAACAGAACGGCCTGAAAGAGGGGCATGGCAAAATAGAGATATGCCTCAAATAGCTCAAACAATAATTGATTTTGAAGAAGGAGTGAATGTGGATAGGGGCATGGTTTCATTATCATTTGCTGGAATGATTACGATTGATAGGTCGTATGAAAATAGTGGACTTGCAGAAGTGTTTAATTTCCAAGGCTTTAGCATCAATGGAGCAAGTGTTGAGGGAACAAATTCGGTAACCCGTTCTTTCAATTCAGATACTAAAGAAGGGAATCTTTCATCCATTATTACCAATGGTAAAATAACATTTGCAGATGGAGCATCGGCAGATTGGGTAAGCACAAAAAACCGATCTATGTCAATAATTCTTGAAGAAGGGGAAGAAAGACCAACTAGTGCTACGTCAACTTCAACTGGTGAAACTACATTAGCCACTTCTGAAGGCGAAATACTATATTCTCATTCCACTACAAGCCCAATTGTTTCAGATATGAGTTGCTCATCACATGGTAGAAAACCATCTAGTGGTTCAGTAGAAACAATTTATGGTGATAACATCATAACCATTGATTTTGGAGACGGCCAATGTTCTTCTTTCATTACCATTACTATAAACGGGACAGTGTTTACAAGAGAAGCAAGAGGCTAAAGAGTCATTATAAGGTTGTTTGAGTAAGTTTAGAGACCCTACTTGATGTTCTCTCAAGGGGGTTTCTTTCTATTGTTTTATAATCTCTAGTCTAACTATTAAAAAACCCTTTACCAATATCGAGAATGGATTAGGAATTTTTACAGCTATAAACTCAGATACCGTTAATGTGTATAATTAAACCAAATAAGAACTTTAGTAAGTTTTTAGCCTTTGTAATACTGTTGTTAAGCTTTGTTAGTTTGCCCTCTAGGGCACAAAAAAAGAAAGTTAAAATAGCTAAATGGCAAACAGAACCTATTAAGATAGATGGTGAAATAGAACAAGAAATAGACCCTTTTAACCTATATAATAAAGAAACTAAATTGGCCTATTCTATTGCCAACGATGCTTCGCATATCTACTTAAGCTTTAAAGTAATTGATGAGTTTACTCAAATTAAAATACTAAGAGCAGGCCTAACTGTTATGATAGACACTTTGGGCAAAAGAAAGCATTCTATCTCTATTAGCTACCCATTGCAGGGTTATGCAAGTACAAACAATACGAACCCAAGAGAAAAAAAGCCTGATTTTGAAGAAGTAAAAGCCATTTTTAGAGCGATGCCTCAACGTATGAAATTATCAGGGTTCAAATCAGGTAATGGAACGTCAAATACTATAAACGCTAATGGTGTGGCCGTTTACATTAATTGGGATGAAAACAAAGATTTAATTTATGAAATAAGTATTCCAATTAATTCATTTTGGGGTAATGAGGTTACTGCAAGCAAGGCTTCAAAAACCATTGCATTAAATGTAATTATTAATGCTCTTGATAAATCAAATGTAAGCAATAGCCGCCCTGCAAATGCAGGAGGAAGTCGGCCTGCTGGAGGTGGAAGCCCAGGTGGTGGTGGGCGACCTCCAGGAGTTGGAGGGCCGCCTAGCGGAGCAGGAGCCAATAACCTTGATGCCTATAATCGGCTTTTTAGCGAACAAAAGATGCATACAAAATTTAGATTATCTATAAATTAACTCAACATTAATATGAATATTGCTATGATCAAAAAACTGCTCTACTGGCAAAATAAGAGCCCAAAAGTAGCTTTAAAATTGCTTAAAATAACAGCCTTTATGCTAGTTGTATTGTTGCAAACCAACTTTCTTATGGCACAGGATTATACCATAAGCGGGAATTTGCGAGATGCTTCTAATGGAGAAGATATGATTGGTGCCACCATTTCAGTAAAAGGAACAACCATTGGTTCAGTAGCCAATATTTATGGTTTTTATTCTTTAACATTACCCAAAGGTGATTATGAATTACTAATTAATTTTATTGGCTATACTTCACAAGTAATTACAATTGATTTAGATAAAAATATAAGCATGAATTTTGAGCTTTCACCTTCCTCATCTGAATTGCAAGAAGTTGTAATAACCGCAGAAAAAGAAGACGATAATATTACCAAAACACAGGTAGGTGTTGAAACTATAAGTATTAAGGAGATTGAAAGCATTCCAGTTCTTTTTGGAGAAAAAGACGTGCTAAAAATAATTCAAATGATGCCTGGTGTAAAATCGGCTGGTGAAGGAAGTGCTGGTTTTTCGGTAAGGGGAGGAGGGCTTGGCCAAAACCTGATTTTATTAGACGAAGCTCCTGTTTATAATCCATCACACTTACTCGGATTTTTCTCGGTTTTTAATTCTGATGCCCTTAAAAGTGCAACACTTTATAAAGGAGGAATACCTGCAGAGTATGGAGGCCGAGCTTCGTCTGTATTAGATATTCGAATGAAAGACGGAAACAGTAAAAAGCTAAGTGTTTCAGGAGGAATAGGGCTTATTTCTTCTAGATTAACGGTAGAAGCCCCAATCGTTAAAAATAAGGGCTCTTTTATGATATCTGGTAGGCGCACCTATGCAGATCTATTTCTAAATCTTACAGAAGAATTTGAAGATACTAATCTTTATTTCTATGACTTAAATATGAAAGCCAATTACCGGTTTGGTGAAAAAGATAGGGTATTCTTATCAGGTTATTTAGGCAGAGATGAATTTGGTTTTGAAGATCAGTTCGGGATTGATTGGGGTAATAAAACAGCAACCTTAAGATGGAATCATTTATTTTCTGAAAAGCTATTTTCAAATACTTCTATAATTTATAGTGATTACTCCTATGGTTTAGGGTTTGGAGCAGGAGACGACCGGGTTACTATTTCTTCATCCATAGAAGATTGGAACTTAAAACAAGATTTTACCCTGTTTGCCAATCAAAATAATACAATTAAGTTTGGCGGAAATTTTATCCATCATACATT
>CAZZML010000120.1:0-8468 GCA_964654735.1 uncultured Roseivirgaceae bacterium
TATTAGCTTTGATCAAATTCGTCAGGTTAGGTAAAAAGACTCCCGCAGATTCCGCAGATAAGCGCAGATTTCTCTTTGCGGCCTTTGCTTGTTAAGTATTTTTTTGCGGAGAGCCAAAAAAAGTCTATTCCTCTAAAACAACCCTCTTAACCCTGCCCACTTCACCCGTATCAAGCATTACTTTTATACCGTGGTGGTGGTTAGGCGATTTAGTCAATATTCGTTTGACAAATCCTTCGGTTAATTCACCACTTCGTTGATGGTGCTTTTGCACAATTTCCACTTCTGCCTCTATATAAATATTAGCTCTAACTCGCCCATCTGATTCTTCACTCATTATGAAATTATATTTTTAGCATTGAAAAATAAAGATAATTTTATTTTTAGACATTTAACCGTTTGTAAAAAGTCATTATTAATTATGGGAATTGATTATTACTTTCGATACTTCAAAAACTCAACTTATTATGACAAAGAAACGAACCTGGAAATTTTGGACTGGAAGATCCATCCTCCTTTTACTTACCATCGCTATTATTTGGTCGGTGAACCTTATCTGGTTTAAACCTTTTAACATCCGTTTATTTTACGATAAGCTTTTTGTGGAATTAGCCATTTCTAACCCTGAGCTAGTTACCCAGATGGGCATTCCTGTGCTGTATGATATGTATAAGGATGAGCTAAGCGATGCCTCTGATAAAAAGAACTGGCAAGAATTTGAGAAAATGAAGGCTGATTATGAGACGTTATTAAGTTATGATTTTGAAAGCCAGTCACCCGAAAACCAGCTCAATACTAAAATCTTAAGCTACTTTTTGAAAGACCAAGTAGATGGCGAAAAGTACTTTTATTATGGTTATCCCGTAAACCAAATGTTTGGGGTGCAGAGCAATTTACCTAGTATGATGGAAAGTGCCCATAAGCTCGAAGATGAGAGTGATGTAGAAGCTTACATAGCTCGTCTTTCCAAATTCGGTGTAAAGTTCGATCAAGTGTTGGAGGGCTTAAAGATTAGTGAAGAAAAAGGGATAGTGCCTCCTCAATTTGTGATTGATAGGGTGTTAAGTGAGATGACAGGCTTTACTGGGCAGAAAGAATCAACCGATATAAATGTAGAGGTGGTAGATGAAGACCCTGTAAAATCTAATATTCTGTATGCTAACTTCAATACAAAAATTGAGGAAATTGAAGGCCTTTCTGATGAACAAAAAGAGGCATATAAACTTCAGGCTGAAACTGAAATTAGAACAACTGTTTTTGAAGCTTATGGAAAACTGATAGCCTATTTTCAGGATTTAAAATCTAGAGCAACTACAGAAGATGGCGTTTGGAAATTTCCTGATGGAGCCAATTATTACCAATATCAATTAAAGTCGAATACCACCACTGACTATACCCCTGAAGAAGTACACCAAATTGGTTTGGCTGAAGTTGACCGCATTCAAAAAGAGATGATGGATATCCTTAGAAGTGAAGGGTATGCTGATACGACCAAAACCATTGGCGAAATTGTACAAGCAGTGAACAAAGAAGAGCGCTTTCTATTTCAAAACAATGATGATGGAAGGAAAGAAGTGATCGCTCGATATGACGAAATATTAGAGGAAATCAATGGTAATTTGGACGATGTATTTGATGTACGCCCAAAAGCTGACTTAGAAGTAAAAAGAGTTCCTGAATTTAAAGAAGAAGGTGCAGCAGGTGCTTATTATAATGGGCCTGCAATGGATGGCTCTCGTGGAGGCGTTTTTTATGCCAACCTGCGTGATGTAAGTGAAACGGTAAAGTTTGGAATGAAAACATTGGCTTATCACGAAGGAATTCCAGGTCATCATTTTCAAATTGCCATTCAATCTGAATTGGAAAGTGTGCCGATTTTTAGAACCATAGGCTTATTTACGGCTTATGTAGAAGGATGGGCATTATACTCAGAACGGTTAGCTTGGGAAATAGGAATGTATGAAAACGATCCGTTTGGTAACTTAGGAAGACTGCAAGCCGAAATGTTTAGGGCTGTTAGACTAGTAGTTGATACCGGCATTCATTATAAAAAATGGACACGGCAAGAGGCCATTAATTATATGGTGGCTAATACGGGTATGACTACAGGCGAAGTGGTAACGGAAATTGAACGATACATTGTAATGCCAGGCCAGGCATGTGCCTATAAAATTGGTATGATTAAGATTTTGGAGCTTCGAAAAAAGGCAAAAACTGAATTAGGAAATAGGTTTAGTCTAACCGAATTTCACAATGTGGTTTTGAAAAATGGAGCCGTACCACTTAGTATTTTAGAAGAATTAATTGATGAATACATTGCGAATAATAGAGCTTAAAACGGCACAATGGTAAATTTATGGGGGATTTCATTTTTGTTGACAAAGCTAGCCCACATTCTGACACACCAAAAGCTTACGGCATAAACCCTCAACCCTTCCCACAAGGTCATTTATTCCGTTTCCTTTTGGTTTAGTCAGCCTGTTTAGCTCATTTGCGGCCTAACAAAATAAAATCCTGAAAACTTGAACTCCCTGTTTTATTTTCCAGCACACATATTTTCTTTTGAGCCCTTAAAACTATCCTATTTAGCGCTTGTCTATAAACTCAGTGTCTGATTCAGAACCCAGATAGCTATTCGGGTTAAGATAGCACATTACTTACTCATTTTCTGTAATAAGCTCAGCACATTTTCAACGGCATTAATATTATATCTGGCAGCAGTTTCTGTAAAGCCAACTTTTAGTGTGAGCGCCTCTTTTGGTAGTGCTTTAAAAGTGTCCTCATCGGTATGGTCATCACCAATGGCAAGAATAAAATCATAGGATTGATGCTCGATTAATCGCAGAGTTGCTTTGCCTTTGTTAATCTCATCATTCTTAACCTCAAGCACTTTATTTCCTTCCATTACTTGGAGGCTTTTGCCGGTAATAGATTGATTTAATTGCTCCATTAGCTCGTGCCTCCTAATTTCAGCTAAACCAGGGTCAGTTTTACGGTAGTGCCAGGCTAATGAGTAATTTTTCTCTTCCATAAAAGAACCCGGAGTTCTATCTACAAATTGTTGGATGAGCGGAGTAATAATCTGCTTCCAATCTATATTTAATTGGTTGTACTGTGACCAATCGCCATCAATAGGCCGATGCCAAGCCCCGTGCTCTGCTACCAAATCAATAGTATACTTGCCAAACCATTTGCCCAAAGTTTCTTTATCTCTACCACTTATTATAACTACTCGGTTTTTTGGCTCTTTGCTCAATTTGTTAATGGCATCATAAACAGTTTTAGTGGGTCGTGCACTGTTCGGGTTGGCTCTAAAATTAACTAAGGTGCCATCGTAATCTAACAAAATAAGCCTTTTGTTTGCTTTTGTATAATCTGTTAAAAGTTTAGCTTCTTTATCATCATCAAAATGATTTTTAAGGATTTGTAAAGAACTTTCGCGTACAGCTAATAGGTTAGAAAGAAAAATGGAAGCCCACCGGTTTACGTTATTCCTCTTAGCAACCTTCTGCATTAGTCGTATATTTTCCACCATTTCTTCTTCTTTCATTACCAGAGCATGATAAATGGAATCGGCAATATGGTGCAAATTATTAGGGTTTACTTGGAGCGCACTTACTAATTCCTTGGCTGCTCCTGCCATTTCACTCAAAATAAGTACCCCTTTGCCATCATCTTTGGTGGCAATATACTCCTTGGCTACCAAATTCATTCCATCTCTAAAAGGAGTGATTAAAGCAATTGGAGCAACCTTATACCAGGCTATAAGTCTGTTAAATGAGATTGATCTGTAATAATAGCGAACAGGAGTCCAGGCAATAGTGCCATACTTACTATTAATACTGCCTACCCGCTTATCAAGTTCTTCTTTTAAGGCATTATAATGTTTTATATTATCTCTAGAAGGAACAACAATCATTACCATGGAAACTTTGCCTTGAAACTCAGGGTATTTTTCTAGAAACAATTTGAAAGCACGCACCCGTTGTGGGAGACCTTTGGAATAATCTAATCGATCAATCGTTAAAATAATTTTTACATCGCCAATTTCCTTTTCATACCGCTTTACCTCCTTTTTTACAGCCGCTTTATGAACAGCATCTGCATACTTGTCAAAATCAATGCCCATTGGAAAAGAATCTACTTCCACCACTCGGTCTTCTAACCTAATTCGACCTAAAAAATGATGCTCGTGTCCTAAGATTCTGCGTACTGCAGAAATGAAATGTCGCACATAATCGTGGGTGTGAAACCCAATTAAATCTGCTCCTAATACACCTTCGAGTAACTCTTTACGTTTGGGCATCGTACGCAGTAACTCATAGGTAGGGAAGGGGATATGCAAGAAAAAACCAATAGAAGCCTGCTTATACTGCTGGCGTATGAGTTGTGGTACAAGCATTAAATGGTAGTCTTGTACCCAAAAAACATCATCTTCTTTGGTGTTTTTAAATATCTGTTCTGCAAATAAATAATTTACAAATTGGTAATCACGCCAAGTACGTTCATAAAAATCTGAATACTGTTGAAAATAATGAAATAAGGGCCATAAAGTTGAATTGCTGAACCCGTTATAATAGCCTGAAAATTTATCCTTGGGCACAAAGACAGGTGTCATATTAAGTGCTTTCAACTTTTCAGAGATAGCTAACTGTTTTTCCTTTTTTGATGTATTGATGCCTGGCCATCCAATCCAGTGCACTTCACGGTCTGATTTTAAGGAGTTTAACCCTGTGGCTAACCCACCAGCACTTGGATTCATAATGAGCTCTCCATTTCGTTCGGTAATTGAAATAGGTAATCTATTGGAAATAATGATGAGTCGTGACATAAAAATAGGAGTGCTAAAATCTTAAACGAAGGTAGTAAATTAAGATTCAATCTCAATAAAAATCTTTGCTACCGCAGGGCAAAGCGTTACGTTTTTATGAGTTATAGATAATATGCCCTGTTGATTCACTCGGTCGGTATGAGGATATTCTCTGCACGCTTTTGGCCGTACTTCGTATATGGAGCAATAATTACCTGAACCCAAAAAGGTGCAAGGCATTGTTTTAAAAACATAATCTTTGTCTTCATCAATTCGCAAATATTCGTTAATGAATTGAGACGGCTTTAATTTTAAATGTTTGGCAATTCTATCAATATCTTTATCGGTAAGTAAGGGGCCAGTAGTTGTGCAACAATTGGCACACTCTAAACAATCAATGCTTTCAAAGGCTTCATTGTGTAGCGTATGAATCAAAGAATCAGCATTACCTTTACGCATTTTTTTAATCCTTTCAATAGTTTTTTTAATTGCCTTGGGTCGTTTTTTAACTTGATCAAGAAGGGTTTTATATTCGGATTTCATGCATTTCAAAGATAAAGTTTAAACTTAGTTATTAATTAATTTGTATCATTATCTATGCGATTTCTATTGTTTTTCGGAATTTATGTTTGTTCCAATGTAGCTTACGGGCAGACGAATAGTAGTGAGCCTGAACTCATCAAGAGTGTCTATTTTGGGGGCGGAAGCTATTATATCGATGGATTTCAAATCCAAGAATTACATAAATTCATCAATGAAATTGAGGGCATTCAAAACTTTACCATCACCATACATAGTTATACTGATAACATTGGCTCACCTGAATACAACCAAGTGCTGTCCGAGTTTCGGAGTCAATCAGCTATTGATGAACTATTAAAATTATCTATTTCGTTGGAGAGAATATCGATTAAAGATTTTGGTCAGTTTAACCCTATTTATGATAATAGCACCTTAGATGGCAGACTTCGAAACAGGAGGGTAGATATCATTCTTTGGCTAGATCACACCTTGTGATAAAATAAAAATTATTAATTAACAATCAATGTCGTTTAGTTAAGCCACGAACGTCATTGCGAGGAACGAAGCAATCTCTAAATTGAAGACTACAAGGGTTAAGTTGAACAGACTGCCGCACTTCGTTCGCAGTGACGAAAAGCTTAACTAAACGACATTGAATTAACAATGTTCAATTTACCTTGTTCCCTGTGCGCCTCTGTGCTTTCTTAGTGTATCTCTGTGGTTAATTTTTCTTTTTTAATAATGCTCAAATTTAGATAATGGATTACATTTTTACATCTCAACGGTTAGGCTTTAGAAACTGGCTGAGTTCAGACCTGCCTAAAATGGCTGCTATTAATGCAGATGAAGGGGTGATGAAGTTCTTCCCATCAACCCAGACAAAAGCTCGCACCAAAGAGTTTATTAAACGGATGCAGACTCAATTTGAAAAGAATGGCTTTTGCTACTTTGCAGTGGATGTGCTAGAAACCAGTGAGTTTATTGGATTTATAGGCTTATCAGAACAAACTTATGATGCTGATTATACACCCTGTGTTGATATTGGTTGGCGTCTGGGTAAGACCCATTGGGAAAAAGGCTATGCAACCGAAGGTGCAAAACGGGTATTGCAATATGGGTTTGAAGAATTAAAACTAGGCCGAGTTTTATCCATTGCCCCTGTGGTAAACAAAGCTTCAGAAAGTGTAATGAAAAAGAGTGGGATGCATAAAGTAACCACTTTTGAGCATTCATTGCTGATGGATAATGAACGATTGAAAGAGTGTGTGTTGTATGAAATAACAAACTCATTGTGATATTTGTAAACAATATCATAAAAGTATATATATTTGTAATATGAAAACAGTATCACTAAAAATAGATGACTCGATATTTAAGGAAACAGATAAAATACTCCAAGATCTCAAAAAATCTAGAAACAGATATATAAACGATGCTTTAGCATATTATAATAAAACTCAAAAACGACTGATGCTTGCAAAAGAACTCCAAAGAGAAGCCAAGTTAGTTAATGAAAATTCTATGGCGGTTTTAAGAGAATTTGAAGCTATTGAATATGAAGATTAATCAGTTTGAATTATGGTTGGCAAATTTAAATCCTCAACGAGGAACTGAGCCTGGAAAGAAAAGACCCGTAGTAGTTGTTCAATCTAACCTATTGAATAACACTATTCTTGATTCTACAATAGTTTGCCCAATTACAACCAATGTTATTGAATCAACAAACATATTGAGGCTTCATTTAAAAAAAGCCGAGTCTAAATTAGATTTTGATTCAGACATAATGGTTGACCAATTAAGGTCAATTGATAATAAGAGGTTTATTCAAAAATTAGGTGTTTTGCCTGAGAGTATGGTTAGACAAATTAAAAATAGTTTAAAGAATATATTAGATTTAGACGCTTAATCTTCTACCTTCTACACCCTATCCAATGTCTTTCGTTTATCATCCTTCAGCCCTTTAAAACTGCTAGGGGTTAATCCGGTTGCTTTTTTAAATTGGTTCGAAAGGTACTGCACACTGCTATAATTCAGTTTCCAGGCAATTTCGCTCAGCGAAAGCTCATTATAGATAAGAAGCTCTTTTACATATTCTAGTTTTTGCGCAATGATGTATTTTTCAATTGTTCTACCTTCTAAAGAAGAAAAGGTTTTGCTCAATTGGGTATAATCGGTATCAAGCTCATGCTCTAAGTAAGAAGAGAAATTCTCATTAGCTTTCCGATGAGGCTGGTCACTTCTAATCTCTTCAATAATGGTTGACTTTAACCTATTTATTAACTGCGATTTTTGGTCATCAATTAGTTCAAAGCCTTGGGCTTGTAGTTTTTGAGCTATTAAAGGGAGGTTCGGTTGGTTCTTAGAAGCAACATTAACTTCACCTAGCTGAATATGCTCTACCGCTAAATCCAACGACTCAAGCTCATTGCGCACCGCTGATATGCAGCGGTCACAGACCATATTTTTAATATATAATTTCGATTTTATCATTGTTAAAATACAAGTGGCTGAAAAGCTAAGAAAGTAGAATGCTTCATTATTTTCATGTAGCACCAAGCCATGATAAAATTAACACTAATTGCTGATTTTTAAATCCCTACAACATTAGTTATAATTTTCTATGATTCTTTAGCTGATGTGGTGGGCAATATATTATCAGGCTCAATTTTTGTAACTTTTCCATTGCGAGAAACTATCAGGGGGCTGTTTTTTTGTTTCTTAAACACTACCATCTTTCGATATGCTTCTTGCAGCCCTAATGTCACTTTTTGTTCTAATTCCTTTAGCTCATCAATAGTTTTCATTATATTCTTTATTTAGTTCCGACCAAGATTTTTCATTTTTCACAACAATTTCATCTTCTATTCCTTGCTTTCTCAGGATTTAAGGGAAAAATTCCTTTAGCAATTTCATCTGCGTTCACAAATTCATAGCAGTCAAACATTTCAGGAAGAATAGTATAAGAAAGTGTAGTTTTACCTACTCCGTTGGATCCTGCTATGATGTATAGTTTCTTCACAAATCAAAGATAGCATTTCAATTCCATATTTGAATTACAGCATATTTTATGCAACAAATTTATCTTAGCCTGATTAATTCATGAATATTTGTTATGAGCATTTTAAGTGTCTGCCAG
>CAZZML010000121.1:0-8463 GCA_964654735.1 uncultured Roseivirgaceae bacterium
TAGAAGTTTTTGCTCCTGAACAAGAATCGCCTTGATTTCAATTGGTTTATTAATTTCGAATGGCTCGGAGTAGCGTAACGAATTTTGATTAGGGTCTGATCCATCTAATGTATAATAAATGGATGTGTTATTGTAGTCTGTAGCCAACCTCACTTTTTCGGAATCATCAACCTTATCCTCTGTTTCTAATCTTATATCTACTATTGACGACCCTCTTGAATATGTTACTCCCATAAAGTTAAATCGTTTGAAACGGTCGTTCATTTTTCGCCTAAAATTGCTGTAATTCTTATTTTCAGGAACTGTCCACACTATTTCAGCCAATGCGCACATTCTGGATGAAGCCATGTACTCGACATGCTTATAATTGTCCATAAATTCAGTCCATACATTGGCCTGAGCACCAAGAATATATTTTTGTTCCTCTTTAGTTAATTCAGTAGGCATTGGCTCATAGGAATATACTCGCTCTAATGTTGTAAGGTTATCATGCATGGCTTTTGGCTCTGTTTCAGGATTATCTTGAGCATAGTCCAAGTACAAATGTGAGTAAGGAGTCATTATTACGTCATGGCCCATTTTCGCAGCTTCAATACCCCCTTCGGTTCCTCGCCACGACATAACCGTTGCTTCAGGAGCTAGCCCTCCTTCGAGTATCTCATCCCAACCTATAATGCGTTTATTATGGGCTAACACAAATTTTTCAATTTCAGCAATAAACCAGCTTTGCAGTTCATTTTCATTTTTTAGATTGTGTTTGGCAATTCTATGCTGGCACTTATCGCAAGTTTCCCATTTGGTTTTAACTGCTTCGTCTCCTCCAATATGTACATATTGGGATGGAAACAGCTCCATTACCTCTGCCAGTACATTTTTTACAAATTCAATTGATTTATCATTTCCTACACATAGTATATCTGTTGGTGGCCAATAACCTCCAGGAATTACCCTGTAGGTTTCGTTATCGCATGAAAATTTGGGGTAACTTGCTAAAACAGCTACTATGTGGCCAGGCATATCTATTTCTGGAATTACTTCGATAAATCGATCAGACGCATAGGCAATAATTTCTTTAATATCTTCCTGTGTGTAAAAACCACCATAGGTAGCTTTTTCACCTTCTCTGGCAAAAGGGCGATCATTCCACATTTCAGTACGCTCTACCCGCCAAGCGCCAATTTCTGTTAATTTCGGATATTTTTTAATTTCTATTCTCCACCCTTGGTCATCTGTTAGGTGCCAATGAAATTTATTGATTTTGTTCATAGCTAACAAATCAATGTATTTCTTTATATCTTGTTTGGAAAAAAAATGCCTTGACACATCCAAGTGCATGCCTCTGTAAGCAAAACGTGGTTTATCCACTATCTTTAATGTAGGTATTGCCCAGTCTGATTTCTGAATTGTATTTGCTTCTACTTCAGGTGGAAACAATTGAAGCAGGGATTGAACACCATAAAATAATCCATTGGCTTTGAATGCTGTTACCACCACTTTGTCACTCTTAACTTCCAATATATACCCTTCCTGTCCTAAAGAATCTAATTCTTCATCAATTTTCAAAAAAACTCCCGACTCTCCATCAAGGTTGTATTCAATCATAAAGTCCAAGCCTGTGGACTTGCTCAACTTACCTATTAGGTATTGTGCTATGTTTTGAACATAATGAGTTGAGTCGCCTAAATGGATTGCATTAACTTGCTGTAAAGTAAAATATCCATCATCAAAACTCTCCGTCATCAAAGGCTCAGGTATAATGTTTACCTGCTTATTATCATCAACTTTAGAACAGCCAGTTATGGCTATCCCAAATAAGAAAATACTCTGTAAAATCAATTTCATGCGTTTATATTTTTGAGTGTTGAATGTGTTAAAAAATTTGAATACATATTAACCTGAGTTCGACCTAAGGAATGCCGTCAGAAAATAAAATAGTAGGTGCGCTGATATTGGAAATAATCCCGATATCTATCGGGATTATTTCCAAAAGATTGCCTGCTAGCTATTTTCCCTTCGGGCTTTAGCAAAACTTTCCTAAACTACCTCATATTTTCTTGAATTAACCCGTTAGTCCTACGAAAATCCGAGTTTTTTATGATCCCGATATATCGGAACGCTTAAAAGCTGACAACATTCCTTAGGTCGAACTCAGGTTATGAGACAAACTCGAAGTAGGTTTGAACTGTTTAACCCGCATTATGCAATATTAATAACCCGGGTTTTGTTCTAGTACACCCCCTGTTCGGGTTATATCAATACCCGGAATTGGCATTAGGTAATGCTTGGCATCATCAAATGCAGCTCCTTTGGGTGTATTATATTTAGAAGCAAAATTTCTTAAAACAGTACCCGCTGTTTTGGTTCTTATTAAATCAAAATACCTGTTCCACTCAAAGGCAAGCTCCAGCCTTCTTTCATTAAGTATGGCTTCCCTAAGGCCACCCTGATCTGCAATGCTTAAATTAGCTGGCACAGCAGATGCTGGTGTAATAGAGTTTCTTGCTCTTTCCCTAACCTTATTCAGTTCAATTAGTGCCCCTCCACTATTCCCATTTTCGTTAAGGGCTTCTGCATACATTAATACTACATCAGCATATCTTAAAATAGGAAAACTTTTGGACATATAGTGATCTATATCTTTGGGGTTTTTACGTTTTGACTTTGTTTCATACCATTTAATACAAGCATAGGGGTCGCCATCTGTACCATAGGCAGGAATGTTAGGGTCAATCACTAAGATGTCTTCGCTATCGTACATATCTCCATTCTTACCTATAGTAAACTCTCTCCTTGGGTCGCCATCTTCGTAGGTGTCATACAAGTCTTGTGTTGGAATATCGAATGACCAACCTGTATCGCTTCCGCGAATACCAGTCTGTACTGCAAGCAATGAGCGAGTTGTTTGGATGTCAAATCCTTCAAATCCGAATGACTTAACTTCAAAAATAAACTCAGGATTACCTGTATAGTTTTCAAGTCCCCAGTTTCCATTAAACCCCTCAGGATGAAAAGAATATATACCTCTGTCAATTATCATTTTAGTATATTTTTCTACCTCTGCAAACTCTCCCTGAAAAAGGTGTATTCTGGCTAAGAGCCCTAGTGCAGCATCTTTCGTGATTCTACCATGATCGCTTGAAGGGTATATGGAGGGCAATATTTCTGATACCGTCAAAAATTCATTCTCTATAAAAGTAAATACTTCCTCAATAGGGTTTTTAGGAATGTTTAACTTATCTGGTGTTAGTGGTTCGGTGATAAGGGGCACAGCACCAAACAGCCTTACCAGTTCCAGGTAGCTAAATGCACGTAAAGCTCTGGCTTCTGCCACTAGTCTCTCTTTGGTATCGCTGTCCATATCAATATTAGGTATTCTCTCAATGGCAACATTGGCTTCATATATAAGGTTGTAGCTGTCAATCCACATACCTGTAGAGGTTGCATTGAAAGGATCTATATTAAAAATCAACAAATCATACCAGCTCTGAAAATCTGCATTATTTTCTCCACCTTTCCAGGCATCATCAGACATAATATCGCCAAATAACATTCTGTTACCATGGAACTTTAATCGTGAGTATAAAGCACTTACTCCTTTTGTTGCATTTTCCTCCGATGAATAGAAACTATCTAGTGTTTCGCTACCCAATATTTCTTCATCCAAGAAACGATCATTACAGGCTCCGGAAATAATCATCAAGGCTACCAGTAAATTGTATCTAATTATAGTCTTCATAGTCAATTTCTTTAAAAGTCTTTAAAATGTGAGGTTTACTCCAAATGCATAAGTTCTGGCTTTTGGATATACTGTGTAGTCAATACCGGTATTTAGCGGAGAAAAGCTTGCCAATTCAGGATCTATACCTGAATACTTTGTCCAGGTGAATAGGTTTTGAACAGAAACATAAACTCTAAGGTTACTTGCTCCAATTTTTTGAATTAGTGCTTTAGAGAAATTATATCCAAGTTGTACGTTTCTTAATCTTAAATACGAACCATCTTCGACATACAAGCTCGAAGCTCTGCTGTTTTGGTTAAGGTCGTTAGCTACCAGGCGTGGGTGAGTGTTAGATGTTCCTTCTCCACTCCAGGCTTTATCCAACACTCCATCCTGAAGATTTTTCACACCATCTCCGTAGTTAGTAAACACTTTTACCCCATTGAAAATTTCATTACCATATACTCCTTGAAAAAATGCATTCAGATCGAATTTTTTATAGGTTAAACCAACATTTATTGAATATGAAAAATCAGGTATAGGGCTTCCAATAAACGTTTTATCGTCATTATCAATAACTCCATTGCCATCTAAATCTGTAAACCTTACATCTCCGGGTTCGGCCAGTGGCTGAATCAATTGTCCATTTAAACTATGTGCATTAATTTCATTGTTGTTTTGAAAAATTCCGTCAACCTGATAGCCGTAAAATTGTCCGATAGAAGAACCCACTTGTGACCGGGTTACATCATCAAGGCCATTGAAAGATCCACTTGAAATAAAATCACCTCGCCCTATGCTAATGATTTCATTTTGCAATGTGGCAAATGTAGCTGTAAGGTTGTAGCCAAAATCGCCCACCTGATCTTTGTAAGTTGCCAGTAATTCGAACCCTCTATTTTGAATTTCTCCGGCATTAGACCATGGGGCTTGCTGGTAACCACCAATTGTGGGTAGTGGCTCAACCAAAAGCAAGTCTGTGGTTTTCTTTACAAAATAATCAGCCGTAAGACTTAACTTGTTTTCAAACAGATAAATATCCAGTCCGATATTTGTTTGAACCGATGTTTCCCAGGTAAGTGCTATGTTGCCCGGAGATAGTGGAGAAATGCCAATGGCTAAAGCCGGTGTAGTACCAAAGGTATAGTTGTTACCTCCCCAAAAACTAGCATAAGGACCAACCGTTGATAAGGTTGAACCGTCTGGAATGGAGGCATTTCCGATTTTTCCCCAGCCAGCTCTAACTTTAAGAGAAGATAACCAGGTATTTGCTACGCTTTCCATAAAGGTCTCATTGGTTAGGTTCCACCCAACTGAGATAGCCGGGAAAGCCCCCCATTTATTGCCTTCGGCAAATTTGGACGAGCCATCAGCTCGTACACTAGTGGAAAGCATGTATTTATCATCATAATTAAAAATGGCTCTACCAAAATATGAGTTTAATGCACTATTAGATTCGCCTCCGTAAGAAGCGGAAACACCTTCTGCAGTAGATAAATATTGAAATGTGGGGTCGTTGCTAGTTAGACCCTGCCTGCTAACCCCATGCCACCTGTTATTGTATTTTTCAGCTACGGTGCCTACTACCGACATTAATTTTAAATTGCCAAACTCTTTATTATAAGCTATGGTGTTTGTCCAAACATAATTGTTTGCGGTAGAATTATCCTTTGATACCTGACCTATTTCATCAGATTCGTTAATTTTTATAAAAAACAATGGATTAAAACCTGTATCTTCATTTCTACGAATGTCTATTCCAAAATCAGATTTAAAAATCAATCCTTTCATTGGCTCTACTTCGATATAGGCATTTCCAAATATTCTGTTTCCTCTATTTGTTGTTTGCTGTCTGGCTAAATGAGCTAATGGGTTCCAATTATCGGTCATAGGACCTCCAAATTGGCTGTATTCATTGCCCTTTATTTTGCCAAATGGGTCTGTATCATCTGCTTCCCGAACATAACGGGCAGGAGTTAATGGATCCACTATCATAGCTTCGTAAATAATACCTCTAGGCAAACTTCGGTCAGCAATATATCTGGCTTTTGAACCGGAAATATTAAAGTTGGTTCCAACTTTTACATACTTGTTAAGGTCAAGGCTCTGGTTGATTCTAAAAACGAATCGCTCGAAATTAGAGTTTTTAACAATTCCATTATGTCTAAAATAATTAAAACTGGAATAAAAATTATAGTTGCCAGATTTACCATTTACTGAAACAGTATAATCATCCAATCTACCCATCCTCATTATTTCGTCAAACCAATTAGTACCTTCTCCCATATAGGAGATTTCCTCCTCGCTCCACATTGGAGAAAGACCAGAATTAGTCAATGCCAGATTTCTGGCTCTTGCATAATTGGTTGCACTATTCATATTAATAATATTAGATACTTCCTGAAAGCTTACTTTGCTATCAAAGGTTACCTGTATTTTTTCAGATTGCCCTGTTTTTGTAGTAATGAGTATAACACCATTTGCTGCCCTTGAGCCATAAATTGCTGTGGCTGAAGCATCTTTTAATATTTCGATCGAGGCTACATCGCTGGGATTAACATCATCAATTCTATTTACGGGAAAACCATCAACTACATATAAAACATCCTGCCCACTGTTAAGCGTGCTGGCTCCCCTAATGTTGATAACAAGCCCTGCACCTGGTTCGCCACTAACTGCAGTTACATTTACACCTGCTGCCCGCCCTTGCAAAGCCTCACCAATTGTTCTAACAGTTGATTGAGATATTTCTTTACTATCTACTTTGGATACCGCACTTGTAAGTTCGCTTCTTTTTACTGTTCCGTAACTTAACACAACAATTTCTTCAAGCTGTTGAAGATCCGGGGTCATACTAATATTTATAACCGTTTGGCCATTAAGTGGAATTATTTGAGTTATGTAACCTATGTAACTAAATTTAATAACAGAGTTTTCAGGAACAGATAACGTATATTTACCATCTACATCGGTTACAGTACCAAGACTTGAGTTTTCAATCAAAACATTAACACCAGGCAATCCGATATCGTTTTCATCTATTACTGTTCCTGTAAGAGTAACTTCAACTTCATCAATTATTGCTTTTATCGTACTAGAAAGTTTTTCTAGTACTACAATTGTGTTGCCAACCCTTTTAAATTGCAGATTAGTTTCTTCTGAAATATGTGTTAGCACATCCCATACGGTTTGATTCTTGGATTTTAGGTTAATTGTGGCATTAGGGCTAACTAACTTAGATTTAATTAAAAATCGCAAATCTGATTGTTTTTCTATTTCTTTAAAAATATCCAAAACTCTAGATTTAGATTTTGACAACCGCAGTTCTATGTCTTTTAGGCTTAAGTTATTCTGACTATGGCCATTAGATGCGAAAATCAAAGAAAAGCTTGCGCACTGAATAATAGTTAGAAAAAAAAGCAATCTTGACATTTTCACAATTTGCTGTAATAGTTTATTTTGCATAATTTTGATTATCATTAGTGAAAAATTTCATTTATTGATTGGCTACCTGAATCCGTCAAAATGCGGGTAGCTAAAAAAACGGCCAGTGGTATTTATACCCTGGCTTTTTTGCTATATTTTCATACTCTACTTTTTAGTGATTGAGACATTCTTTCCTACAATTTTATATTCGTAGTTTTCGACTATGCTAAAGGCATCTAAAATATTTTTCAATGGCTCATTCTGAAAACTTCCTGTGTACTTTCCTTCTAAATCGACCTTTTTATCAACTGTAATATTTATATCGTACCATCTTTCAAGGTTTGTAAATACTTGTGCAAGCGTTGCTTCGTTAAAGCTTAAAATGCCGTTTTTCCAACCAATTACTTTGTTAAAGTCAAAGGTGGATTTTTTAAATCCATTTTTGGTTTTTTTATCGTAGCTAACCATTAAATCTGGTGTAAGTAAAACTTTGTGGTTTTCCGTATCTTCTACTAAAACCTTACCTGTTACCAAAGCAATTATTATCTCATTATCGTCTTTGTAGGCAGATACATTAAATGATGTACCTAGCACAGTTGTAGTAATGTTATCTGCATAGACTACAAATGGTTTATTCTTATTTTTGGTTACGTTAAAGAAACCCTCTCCTTCAAGATACACTTCCCGAATATCACCATCAAAATTTGCAGAGTACTTAACACTACTTTCAGAATTAAGGTTTATAGTAGATCCATCCGTTAACTGAATCAATATTTTTTGTCCTTTTTTCGTTTCTTTTACTATATATGCAATTTCCTCTGTTTTAAAGTTAAATAATTGAAAAAGCCCAATGGATAGGAATAAGAGTATGGAAGCTGCAATTCCTGTTAGTAGTTTCCAATTATATGTGGGTTGCAAAGAAATTCTCTTACCGTTAGGGTTATTTTCTTTAAGGATATGTTTGATTTTATCCGATTCAACTTTTATTTCGATTTCAGACAATTGATGCTTTTCAGCCAAAAGAGCTCTTAAAACATAGCTTGCTTCATCAACTAAATGCTTATTTTCAGGATTTTCTTTTATCCAGTTAAGCCAAAATAATACTGACTTATCATCGCTTTTATAAACAAATGATTGAAAGGAATCATTAAGAACAAGATCTTCAACAGTGAATAATTTATAATTCATTTAACTATTATTTAACTATAAGTGGGAATGAGTTATTCTTTTTCCCTGTTTTAAATAGAGAAAAATTAGAAAGTGTTTATTACCTTAAATCCGCAAGGAAAATCTATTACAAGCCATAATATGATGTCATT
>CAZZML010000122.1:0-8417 GCA_964654735.1 uncultured Roseivirgaceae bacterium
AACATAAAATGAACCTAAACAATATTTTTGAATTTCTAATAGATTTACGTTTTAACAATAATAGACCTTGGTTTAAAGAAAACTCACAAAGGTTTCAAAGCACAAAAACAGTGTTTGAAGAATTTATAAACCTATTAATTCTTGAGGTAAAAAAGATAGACAATTCAATTGATGATATAAAAGCAAAAGACTGTATTTATAGAATATATCGAGATGTTAGATTTTCCAAAAATAAAGAGCCGTACAAAACAAGTTATGGAGCATTTGTTTCAAAAGGTGGAAAAAATAGTAAATATGCAGGATATTATATCCATTTTGAACCTGACTCATCTTTAATTTGTTGTGGAGTATATCAGCCAAACCCAATTCTATTAAAAGCAATAAGAACAGAAATTTACAACAATCCAAGCGAATATAAAAAAATACTTTCTCTCATTAAAAACAACGGTTATTTTACTGACTTCTATGGAGATAGACTAAAATCTGCACCAAGAGGGTTTTCTAAAAACTTTACTGACATTGACTTACTAAAGAATAAACATTTTGTTATTGCCTATAAAATTGACAATGATTTTTGGTTTAAAGAAAATCATAGAGAAAGAATTATAGAGATTATTAAAACGCAAAAATTATATGCGGATTATATAAATCAAATAGTTGATAAAATAGAGCGAATATAAGAACTAACTAAATACATAAATGAACTTGTGTCTCATAGGGTATTAAGACCACAAAAAGATGGAGTTGAAGTTTTTTATATTAATGATGATTTATTAAGAATATTAGAAGGTTGACAACAAAGCCCAATCGAGTAGATGGCTCCGTTTCAAATTGAGCGGGTTTCGTACTGAGCGGCTCGATAATGATGTGGTTGCTTGCCCAAGCAAACATGTCTCTTATACGATTCCTGTTCAGCCTGCCCCGTACTTGATACGGGGTCAGTACCGAGCTTTGTAGTCCTGCTTCTTCAGTCCTAACCTCACAGTTAGCAACCTTAGCTTACTAATGGTTTAAGGCGTTACACTTGCCCATAAGGGACTTTCACCCTCTAGAAAATTAAGGGAACCATGCTGGGCACACACAAAGCATATAAAAAATAAGCGAGACAGTAGTAACATCAAGGTTTGTAGCCTGTTTTACCTTTTTTGTGCGCAGAAAGATTTGTCCCTCGAAATGCTTAATTTTTATATACCAACCGTTAGATAGCATATTTTGTCCTTTAGAACTTATTAGTTACTTTTGACGTTAGTAACGCAAGTCATCTCTATGATTAAAAGTTTTGGAAATAAGGAAACGGAGAAAATATGGAATGGAATCAGATCAAAGAAACTTCCTCAAGAAATCCAACAAATAGGAAGAAGGAAGCTAAGAATGTTGAATAACTCTCAAGACCTTCAAGATTTGAGAACACCTCCTTCAAACAGACTTGAAAAATTAAATGGAAAACTTCAAGACTATAATAGCATCAGAATTAATAATCAATGGAGGATTATGTTTATATGGGACAATGGAAATGCATTTGAAGTACAAATAATCGACTATCATTAAAAAAAATAACAATGGAAAATTTAAGTAACATACACCCCGGAGAAATATTGCAAGAAGAGTTTCTTAACCCATTGAATATTTCTGCATATCGATTGGCTAAAGACACCTTTCTTCCACAAACTAGAATAAGTGAAATTTTGAAAGGAAGAAGAAGAATTACAGCTGACACCGCTCTCAGGTTAAGTCGATACTTTGGGAATTCAGCAAAGTTTTGGCTTGGAATACAAGATGATTACGACCTTGAAGAAGGGTTTGAATTGAAAGGAAAAGAGCTAGAAAATATTCAAAGAATACCAGATTACGCTACCTAACATTCGCTGCTATGTAATCATACTTGGTAACAATTCGCCAAATCTTAGTAACTTTATTCCGGAGACAGTTTCGAGGACGCTAATGCCTAGCACGCCTCATAGCTACACCCGTTTTGGTTAATAAGAGAAAAAATGAAACAAAGCTTAACATACTATATTACCTTACTCGTTATTAAGTTAAAGGGTATAAAAAATGATTTTAGTAAAGACCCAATAGATTTCAAAAAAATAAGAAGAGAAGATGTTCATCATCCGAAAGACAAGTTTTTTAGACAAAATCTAGTAAGCAATTTTAAAATTTCAAACACCTCAATTACTGAAGTAAAGCAAAATAAAACGTCTAACGACCTATTAATATTCATTCACGGAGGTGCTTTTATTTCTGGCCCTGCAAAACATCATTGGGACACTATACGAGAAATTGCTAAACAAACAACTCATACAATTTGGATGTGTGATTATCCTAAAGCTCCTGAAAATAAAATTTCAGAAATATCAAAAAATATAGACTTGGTATATAATACAGCATTAGAAAAATACCGAGCAAAACAAATTACACTTATTGGCGATTCAGCGGGAGGAACTTTGATTACAGCTCTGACACAAAGGTTAGTTCAAAAAAACATTGAATTACCTCTTAAAATTATACTTGTTTCTCCAGTTATGGATGCTGCTATGTCTAACCCTCAAATAGACAAGATAGATAAAATTGACCCTATGCTATCCAAGGTTGGAGTACTTAGTGCAAAGAAAATGTGTGCTGAAAATAATAATTTAAAAAATGTAATGATTTCACCAATAAATGGCCGTTTCGATGAGTTTCCAAACACAATTTTGTTTCTAGCTGAAAACGACATTACTTACCCAGACCAGCAACTGGCAGTTCAAAAACTAATTAAGGCTAAAGTTAATATTGAAGTAATTTTAGGGGAAAAGATGCCGCATATTTGGCCATTTCTACCTGTTATGAGAGAATCAAAAACAGCTTTAAAAGAAATAATAAACAGGTTAAACAATTAACCACAACAAAATCACTATTTCAGTATCTCCTTTTTTATACTACAAAGAACGATTCTAGATAGCCTACAAACTCCATGCCTTCCTAAATAATTGATTTTATATGATTTAAGTCATTTTTTATATTGGAGCAAGCCAACTACATTTGCACTGTTTATAATAATTCTAAATAATTAAGTAGGGTGAAAACAGTAGGAGACTTAAAACCAGGGGAGAATGGAACCATCTGTTGCTTCAAAGACGATCAGTTGTCGTTAAAGTTGCTAGATATGGGCTGTTTACCTGGCACAAGTGTAGAAATGAAATTTGCTGCTCCGCTTGGCGACCCCATTTGCATAGATGTTGAGGGGTACAGTTTATTGCTTCGTAAAGCAGAAGCACATACCATTTCGTTAGTTGAGTAGTTAATGAGTACAAGCCAGCGAAAACGCATTGCTCTTGTCGGTAACCCAAACTCTGGCAAGTCTTCTTTATTCAATCAACTTACTGGACTCAATCAAAAAATTGGCAATTTTCCTGGGGTTACTGTAGATAAAAAATCGGGCATTGCTGCTCTTACTAATGGTGAGAAAGTTGAAATAATTGATTTGCCTGGTACTTATAGCATCTATCCAAAATCCAATGACGAAACGGTAGTTGCCGATATTCTTTTAAATAAAGAAGACGAACTTTTTCCGGATGTGTTGGTAGTTGTGGTTGACGCATCTAACCTAAAGCGTAATTTGCTGCTCTTTACCCAAATGAAGGATTTGGGCCTCCCCGTTATTCTTGCGCTTAATATGATAGATATGGCCAATCGAATGGGTGTAGGGTATGATTTGGGTCTGCTCGAAAAAGAGTTTGGAACACCAGTGGTTTCTATTAATGCAAGAGTTGGCGAAGGCATTGAAGACTTGAAGGAAGTCCTTGAAAAAAAGGTTCTACCTAGTGAAACTAGTTTTTTTGATGTAACAGAACTTGCCAAAGAACCTATATTAAACTACCTAAAAGAGCATCCCGAAGCTACTACCTATTGGGCGCTTCAGCAATTAACAACTCAAGGAAAAATAGAACAAAGGGATAGTGTTCAAGCGAAAGACACCACCCTGCGCTATGGCAAAATTAACCGATTGGTTAAGCAAGTTGAAATAATAAAAGAAGCCGTAGGACTAAAGCCTTACTCAGAGAAAATTGACAAAATTCTTACTCATAAAATATGGGGCTATGTTATTTTTCTCTCCATCCTTTTTATTGTTTTTCAAGCCATTTTTGCATGGGCAAGCTGGCCAATGGATTTAATCGATGTGGTGTTTTCAGAACTATCCGTTTGGCTTTCAACCAACTTACCTGCTGGTGTTTTTACTGATCTGCTAGCCAAAGGGTTGGTGCCTGGCATAGGCGGTGTGTTGATATTTATTCCACAAATAGCCATTCTTTTTGCGTTTATATCCTTGCTAGAAGAGTCTGGTTATATGGCGCGTGTAGTGTTTTTAATGGATAAAATAATGCGCAAATTTGGCTTGAACGGCAAAAGCGTGGTGCCTCTAATTTCGGGAGTCGCTTGTGCTATACCGGCCATTATGGCTACCCGAACCATAGAAAATTGGAAAGAAAGGATGATTACCATATTTGTAACTCCTTTAATGAGCTGCTCAGCTCGACTACCTGTTTACACCATTCTTATTGCTTTGGTCATTCCTGATGAATATGTGTTTGGCGTGCTTAATATGCAAGGGCTTGTTTTATTAAGTTTATACCTACTTGGCTTTATTGCAGTACTATTTTCGGCCTATATTCTTAAAAAAATAATGAAAACTACCGAACGTAGCTTCTTAATAATGGAACTGCCCACCTATAAAACTCCACGTTGGAAAAATGTAGGTCTAACTATTCTCGAAAAAGTAAAAACGTTTTCTTTTGAAGCTGGGAAAATAATTATAGCTGTTTCCATTATACTGTGGATGCTCGCAACCTATGGGCCAGGAGATGCTATAAAAAATGCTGAACAAACAGTAGCTACATCTTTGGAGGGAACCGAATATACCGAAGCTGAATTTAATGATAAGGTAGCATCTTATAAGTTAGAACATTCCTATGTAGCAAAACTGGGAAAAACTATTGAGCCTGCTATTAAGCCGTTAGGCTTTAACTGGAAAGTAGGCATTGCTTTAGTTACGTCTTTTGCCGCTCGCGAAGTGTTTGTAGGTACGATGTCCACCATTTACAGCATAGAATCCGCTGATGGAAATGTAAACACCATAAAGGCGCGAATGGGTTCCGAAATTAATCCAGAAACAGGTGAGCCTTATTTTACGCTTGCGGTAGGCCTTTCTCTGATGGTATTTTATGCGTTTGCCATGCAGTGTGTAAGCACCTTAGCCATTACCTATCGCGAAACTAAAGGCTGGAAATGGCCCGTTTTGCAAACCATTTACATGTCGGGGTTAGCGTATGTGGCTGCATTGCTTACGTTTAATTTGTTTTCGTAGGCTGCAAAATTTTTCTAATGTCGAATTCAAACAACGAACAAATTAACAATCCTCTACATGGAGTCAAGTTATCTGAAATTTTAGAGCACTTAGTAAACCTGTATGGTTGGGAGGAGTTAGGTGCCAGAATAAATATTCGATGTTTTAATTATGACCCATCTATTAAATCTAGCCTCAAGTTTTTACGTAGAACACCTTGGGCAAGGGATAAAGTGGAGCAGCTCTATTTGAAATCCATTAATAAGTAAAATCAGCCCACCTTCTCCACACTTATAATCGAAAACCGACTAAAGTGTTTTTTAATTTCTTTGCGAGCAACAAAAAAAACATTGGCTCCTTCTTGTTCGTTTGCATCCCAGTTATGGCCACATTGTATGGTAATTTGTTGACCTCGATACACCGTTCGGTTAGCTCCAAAGCCAGTAAATGTAATCTGGTAGGTAAACAAAGTTATTTCATGTTTTCAATAATTTCCTCCACCACAGCTGGGTCAAGTAAAGTAGAAGTATCTCCAAAACTATCTGTTTGACCTTCGGCTATTTTTCGAAGGATTCTACGCATAATTTTTCCTGAGCGTGTTTTGGGTAAACCAGTAACGATTTGAACTTTATCGGGTTTAGCAATAGGCCCAATAATTTTACTAACAGTTTCACGAATTTCATTCTCCAAGCTAGCAGCAGACCTCTGAGAATCATCGGCAATCACATAGGCATAAATGCCTTGCCCTTTAATGTCATGCGGGTAGCCAACAACAGCTGATTCAATAACAAGAGGATGCTCATTAATAGCATTCTCCACTTCTGCTGTTCCCATTCTATGACCTGATACATTGATTACATCATCAACTCTACCTAGTATTCTGTAATAGCCGTCCTCATCCCTCTTAACTCCATCTCCAGTAAAATATAAGTTGTTGTAGGTAGAGAAATACGTTTGCTTGCACCTGTCATGATCGCCATAAAGTGTGCGTATCATGCCTGGCCAGGGGAATTTTATACACAAATTGCCTTGCACGCTATTTCCTTTTAGCTCTTCCCCTTTTTCATCTACAATTATAGGCTGAATGCCGGGCAAAGGAAGGGTTGCGTACGATGGTTTTGTAGGCGTAATTCCCGCAATGGGCGAAAGCATAATTCCACCCGTTTCGGTTTGCCACCACGTATCTACAATAGGGCATTTGTTTTTGCCCACATGGTCGTGGTACCAGTGCCAGGCTTCTTCGTTTATGGGTTCACCTACAGAGCCTAATACTTTTAGCGAGCTTAAATCTTTCCCTTTAAAAGGATCCAGACCGTGTGCCTCTAAAGCTCGAATAGCAGTAGGCGCTGTATAAAACTGATTTACTTTATGCTTATCTACTACATCCCAAAAACGACCAGCATCTGGATAAGTAGGAACACCTTCGAACATTAATGTAGTTGCCCCAGTTAATAATGGGCCGTACACAATATAAGAGTGTCCAGTAATCCAACCTACATCAGCGGTACACCAGTACACATCTCCAGCCGTGTATTGAAACACATTTTCGAAGGTGAATTGTGTATAAACCATATAGCCTCCGCAGGTATGTACCACCCCTTTGGGTTTACCTGTGGAGCCCGAAGTATAGAGGATAAAAAGCAAGTCCTCTGAGTCCATTTCTTCCGCAGGGCAAATGGTTGATTCCCTTTCGATTACATCGTGCCACCAGTAGTCTCTACCTTGCTTCATATTAACCTTGCCACCAGTTCGGTTTAGGGCAATAACAGATTCAATGGTAGGGCAATTTTCCAGTGCTTCATCCACTACCTTTTTAACAGGTATAACCTTGGTGCCTCGGTAGTTCTCGTCAGAAGTAAGCACCATTTTAGCTTGGCAATCATTAATACGATCTGCCAAAGCAGTAGAAGAAAACCCGGCAAATACAATAGAGTGCACTGCGCCAACTCTTGCACAAGCTAGCATGGCAATAGCCGCTTCGGGTACCATTGGCATGTAAATGACTATTCGGTCACCTTTTTTAATTCCTTTTTGCTTTAGTGCATTTGAGAATTGATTAACCTGTTCATAGAGCTCTAAATACGTAAGGGTTCTTGATGTTTCAGAAGGGTCGTTCGGTTCCCAAATAATTGCTGACCTGTCACCGTGCGTATAGATATGCCGGTCAAGAATATTCTCTGTAATATTTAATTTTCCATTTACAAACCAATTAACTTTTGGCTCTTCAAAATTCCAATCAACTACTTTATCCCACTGCTTTTTCCAATGAAAGGTTTCTGCCACTCGACTCCAAAAAGCTTCTGGCTCTAATACACTTTTTTGGTATTCATGTAGGTAGCCAGAAAGGGTTTGAATTTTAATGCTCATAATATAAGTTTATTGAAGTAAACGAAAGGTAAAATAAATTGAAATGGTAAAATAAATGATTATTATTGATTGATAATAACATTTAGGCAAGAATTCGACAAAATGAATCTTTCATAAGATAACTACAGATGGTTTCTATCCTGATTAATTCATGAATATTTGGTAACTATTCAGCCATTTTTATGCTCAATTGTTAAGGGCATGCCAAAAGGTCATTTATCGGCTATTTAGTTCATGCCATATAGTCGTTAATAATATTTGGAGGGCTTGTTTTTGCTTTGTACTTTCATGGTTGTGAAGGCTACTGAGATAGAAAATATGCTTAAATCACTTAGTGCTGAGATTCAAGCGTTAAGGCAAGAAAATTTACTTTTAAAGCAAGAGGTTATCGCTTTGAAAGAGTCTATCTAAGTACGATCCCGAAAGCAATCGGGACTAAAAACAGTAATAAAAATATCACCTTCGCAAGACCGCCTCCGTGGTTCGTGTCCTCACGAAACACTCCCCATTTACATACATCAAAATTCATTTCTTAAGTCTTTAATAAAAGAAAATTCATTTATACCCATTTCGTATAATTTTGCAGTTGAATACGTATAGTCGCAATAATCATTCACTAACTGCCAATGCTCCGCCACTGGGTTGGCATGAATATAATCTAGCTTTTGATAGGCAATATCTTGGTTATACAAATGAACTGCCAATGAATTTCTTTGCCAAAACTCAT
>CAZZML010000123.1:0-8416 GCA_964654735.1 uncultured Roseivirgaceae bacterium
TTAAACCACATGCACGCTAACCAATTTGTATGATTAAAAACTTACTTATCCTGCTTTTTGGCCTTGTTTTTACTTCAGCTTTTGCACAAACCGATGGTAGTAGCTGTGCGTCTTCACTGGAGCCGGTTACCATAAGTAATGGAGGAGTACCCCTTACCATTATTGGAAAAGGAAACCAATATAATTCTTGGACAGAAACAATTGATGGGTTTCTTGTAAAGCAAAATACGCACTATGAATTTGAATATGTAAAAAAAGATACGAACGGGAAATTAGTGCCATCAGGTATGCTTGCCACTAATTCGTCTTTGTTAACCAAATCGCGAAACTCATTTATAAAAGCAGATAAAGAAGTTATAAATCAGCTATTAAAGCAAAATACCAAAGAAGTTGATGAGATGGAGGGTTTGTCTTCAGGTATCTCTTCCATAGCCGTTTTTACCAACACAGCAATGCCAACTACGGGTAGCATAAAAGTATTATGTCTGCTAGTAGATTACCCTAATATGGGCAACAGTTATTCTAAAACCGATTTTGAAAATTTACTAAACCAGCCAAACTATAATGGTACAGGAAGTTTAAAAGATTATTTTTTACAATCGTCATTTGGCAAGTTGGATGTTACAGTAGATGTAATAGACTGGGTAACCGCACCTAATGATTATGAGTATTATGGAAATAATAACGGCTATGGAGTAGCCCGGGAGTTGGTTCGTTTTGCAGTTGACCAGGCCGAATTAAATGGTGTTGACTTTAGCCAATACGACAACGATAACGATGGAGATGTAGATGGTATTATGGTAGTGCATGCAGGGCAAGGTGCCGAAGAAGGCGCACAAAGGCAATATATTTGGTCGCACCGTTCAAGAATAGCACCGGTAGCTTACGATGGCAAAACTATTAGCGATTACATTATGAACCCCGAAACGCGTGCTTCTGGCACGATTTCAACTGTTGGGGTATATTGCCACGAGTTTGGTCATAACCTTGGCTTGCCCGATTTATACGATACCGATGGCTCCTCACAAGGGATAGGAAACTGGGGCTTGATGGGCAGTTCAGCCTGGTTGGGGGGAGGAAATCGGCCTGGAGGGCTTTGTGCGTGGTCAAAGGTTAAACTAGGTTGGCAAGTGCCCACTGAAATAACGCTTAATGGAAGCTATGTATTAAACTCAGCCGCAACAACCGAAGAAATTTACTTGCTCGACCCAGGCGAAGGGAAAGAGTTTTTTTTATTGGAGAATCGTCAAAAAACAGGAGTAGATCAGGCATTACCAGGTACAGGCCTAGCTATTTGGCATATAGACGATGCTCGTTATACGAACTCAATCGAAGCCCATAAACGAGTAGATGTAGAAGAAGCCGATGGACTTAACGGCTTAGATGGAAGCAGCAGGGGAGATGCCGGAGATTTATACCCCGGAACTTCCGATAATACTGTTTTTAATGCAGTTTCTAACCCCAATAATCAATTATATAATGGCAGTATTAATCCTGCAAGAATTGCAAACATTGTTCAAAATGCAGACAAAACTATCAGCTTTGATATTGATTTCGACAATATCAAGTTTTCACCCTTTGATACCATCGCCTTTCAACCAACCGCAACCGGGCAGTCTAAGGAGAAGAACTTTAGTTTAAAGGCTTATAATTACGACTTTACAGTAACCTCTGTTACTTACCCCGATGGGTTTTCAGGCACATTAACTGCGGGTGAGGTTATACCACTAAGCACACAATCGGAGTTTTCCGTGTTTTTTAATCCTACGTTAGCTAAAAATTATAAAGATAATATCGCTATAGAAGGTGTTTCTAACGGGGTAGCAATTAATGGAGAGATTAAAGTAAAAGGAGTAGGCTTACAATTACTCTTTGCCGATGATTTTGAAACAGATAAAGGATGGGGTTTGAACGGTTTTGAACGAGGGGCACCGCAAGGATTAGCAAATGATCCTGCTGCCGCTTTTGAGGGAGTAAACGTGCTGGGCAACGTGCTGGGAGGTACAGGTGAATACGATAACGGGCTTACTGACCGTGAATGGGTGGCTGAAAGCCCATCGTTTAGTTGTTACGGGTATGCAGATATTCAATTTAGTTATCGGCAATGGTTAAACCTAAGTAGCTATAATCAGGATTTTGCTTATTTAGATGTAAGTATCGATGGGGGTGTTATTTGGAAGCAAATATTACTTTACGGAGACTGGGAGATTAGGCAAAATTCGTGGTGGAACGTTTTTAGAGATATTACCGAATATGTTGCCTGGCAGGAAGATGTGCGCATTAGGTTTTCGTTGGGCGAAACGGATGCTTCAAATGTAAATGGAGGATGGAATATAGATGACTTACTTATAACAGGAAAAGCAGAACCTTATCACCTGGAGGCAAACCTAAATTATGGCTCTACAGGTATAGGAATAAACAAATCCAGAACTTTAACCCTTAAAAATGGAACATCTAATAATTTTACCATCACAAATATTAGCCTGCCGGCAGGCTATAGTACCGATTTAACTATCGGGTCGGTAATAAATAATGGAGCAGGTGCCAATTTTAGCATCCTGTTTACACCTCTTTTAAAACAACCTTATAATGGCATATTTACCGTTGAATTTACTGACGGAACAACAAATTACAGCGAAGCCATACCCATTACAGGAATGGGCGATTACATTATTTTTGAAGATGATTTTGAGACCATAAAAGGTTGGGTGCTTTCTGGAGGATTTGAGATAGGCCGCCCTCTAGGCAGGGGTTATGACCCGATTATGGCGGCATCAGGAGAGCATGTTTTAGGTACTGTATTAACCGGAAACGGGCGGTACGAAAACAACCTTACCAACCGGCAATGGGTAGCACAGTCTCCGGTAATTGATTGCTCATTGTTTACTAATGTTAAGCTAAACTTTGCCCGATTTATGCAAATCGATGGTTTTTATGACTCCGCTTATGTTGACATAAGTGCCGATAGCGGAGCTACATGGACAGAAGCATGGAGTACCAATGGCAGGTGGGTTGGAGACTGGAAATGGGAAGACCAAATAATAGATATTTCTGCATTTGCCGATAATCAGAGTACTGTAGCAATTAGGTTTACTATTGGACCAACCGATGGGGATTGGAACCATGGAGGTTGGAATATTGATGATGTAGCTCTTACAGGTGATACCAATGTGGCTATTCAGGTAACCGATTCATTAAATTATGGAAACATTAGTGTAGGGTTAACTATGCCTATGGATATCCAAATAAAGAATGTAGGCATTCAGGATTTAACAGTTACAGGCATAAATTACCCACCCGGATTTACAGGCGAAAACTATACAAGCACACTTGTAAGTGGCGAAATAAAAACAATACCTGTAACCTTTTCTCCCACTGACACAAGAGTTTACAAAGATACATTAGAAGTAGTAAGCAATGCTGCTACAGGTAATTACAAGGTAATTCTTAACGGCATAGGCACAGGTGCAGCCATTAGAGTGCATAAAACGGCAAATTTTGGCAATGTATTTATTGATTCTACTGCTTTTACCACAGTTTACCTGGTTAACGAAGGCAATGCAGTATTAAATGTTACCGGCATATCGCATAGCCATGCAGCATTTTTAGGTTCGTGGAGTGGCAGTATAGCTCCCAACGATTCCGTAGGGTTTACGATTGGTTTTACTCCCGTCAATGCTATTTTTTACAGCAATATAGTAACCGTTACCAGCAATGTGGGAGTGGGGAGTACAACCCTAACCGGAACAGGAATTGTTCCAACAAGGGCTATTGAAGTTACACCAGCTATTATTGAGTTTGGAGATATTATGGCTGACTCCGTGGCTTCGGATACTATTTACATTGCCAATAAAGGAAATGTGAATTTAACAATTTTATCCATAACGCATTCAAATACCGCATTTTCAGGCTCGTTTACAGGGGTAATTACCCCCAACGACTCAACAGCACTGGTAGTTACTTTTGTGCCTGGCACTGTAGGTTTATTTACAGATACCCTTACCATTGGCAGCAATGCGTATAATGGCGATTCAGTAGTATTTTTATCAGGCAGAGGCATTTTGGCCTTTAGTAAAATGGAATTAAGCAGTAATATGATTGATTTTGATAAAGTAAGGGTTGATTCTGTAGTGTACGATACTGTAACTATAACTAACACAGGTAATTATCCTTTAGTTATTTCTGCTATAGCCATAGATAACCCTGCCTTTATTACGGATTGGGCTACAGCATCAATAGCTCCTGGTAACAGCAAAAAACTACAAGTTACATTTACTCCAGATGAAAGGCTTAGCTATATTAATAGCCTAAATTTTATGAGTAATGCAGATTCAGGAGTGTTTAATTTAGCATTAAAAGGAGTTGGTATTGCAGGTGAAATAACCCTTTCGGGTAGTATTAACTTTGGGCAGGTAGAAATTGGGCAGATTAAAACTGATACATTAATACTTTCAAATACAGGAGATGCCCCATTTGGTGTTTCGGGAATGCAATACACAAATACAGCCTTTACGGGGGAGTGGCACGGCCAATTGCTTGCAGGAGAAACAAAATTTGTAATTATCAGTTTTGCACCTGCCGAAGCAATACCCTATGCCACGGTGTTCGAAGTGCTGCATAACGCAAAATACGGAACAGACACACTGGCTATAATAGGAGAGGGGATTGATGTGGTAGCCGGTTTATCAGATGAATTTGGAGACCTGAATTTTTACCCTAACCCTACCACGGGCTTGCTGCATATAAAAAATAGCACATTAGATGCTCAATATGCAGTTATTGATAAAACAGGAAAGAAATTGCTTTATGGCAAACTCGAAAACTCGATAGACTTATCCGCTTTACCCAATGGGTTTTACACCTTGCGACTAACATCTAATACAGGAGAAAAAACAGTAAAAATTGTGCTACAGAAATAGTGGATGTCTTTATTGTTTTGCTCACAACCTGAAAATATAACTACTGGCAATTAGAGATTGGAATAGAACCTTGATGAATAATGTGGGTTAAGATGTTAAGCTTTGTTGTTTATTAACCCTATACGTATTGAAAGCTGCCAGTGCACTTACTACAAATATTACTGCCAGCATATAATATACAAATTCAGGTATTTGCACAGGGTCGCCCCCGGCATACGAATGCAACCCTGATAAGAAATAATTTACACCAAAATAGGTCATAAGTACTGTTCCAAAGCTTATCACAGCCATAAAATTGAATGAAAAAGTATTTTTTATTTGAGGTATTAACGCCATGTGCAATGTAAAAGAATACACAACAATGGTTACCAGTGTCCAGGTTTCCTTAGGATCCCAACCCCAGTAACGACCCCAGGATTCATTGGCCCATATACCACCTAAAAAGTTGCCAATTATTAAAAATACCAAGCCAACAATCAACGACATTTCTACAATAAGTGTAAGCTCTTTTAAGGTTAAATCTATACGTTGCAGGTTTATCCTGTTCCTGAATATCATAATACACAGGTTTAAAAAACCGAGCATGCAGCCTAATGCCAAAAAGCCATAACTGGCTGTAATTGTTGCTACATGAATAGTGAGCCAATACGATTTTAATACCGGTACAAGGTTGGTTATTTCGGGGTTCATCCAGCTCATATGTGCTGTAAGCAGAGTAATACCCGATAGCAGCGCACTAACTCCAATAGTTGCGGATGACTTTTTCATAAATACAAAGCCAGCCAAAATGGTAGCCCACGAAATGTAAATCATAGACTCGTACCCATTGCTCCAGGGTGCATGCTCTGCAATATACCAGCGTAGCCCCAAGCCAAATGTGTGAACTAAAAAACCCAGCCCTAAAATTCCTAAAAGTACCTGGGTTATCCTTTTAAATTCATACGAAGGATTAAAAGTTTGCCAGAAAAATAATGTTACCAGAAGCAACCCAACTATTAGATAAACCGGGAATAGGTTTGCAAAAAGCCCGGCTTTATTATAAAATAATTCCCATTTGGTTTTAAGAGCAGTAGGTACTACTGCTTGCCCGGCTTGTTGTTGGTAATTAGCAATTGCCTCCAATGCTTTATCGGCTTCCTGGTAATTACCGGTTTGCTTTGCTTCATTTAAGCTTTTTGAGTAGTTTTCAAAATAATCGCCCAGTGTAGTTCCATGCCCCATCATTTGATGAAATTCAGAAGGAGTTACCCATTTGTTTTCGGGATGGTTAGCCAGTGGAAAAATGGTAAGCATTGAACTGTTAAGAACCATATAAAAAACATTGGCACGTTCATCTACATTAATCAGCTCTTTGTCATACGTATTTCTTGATGCAGGTTTTTTAATATAGGCCTGCTCAGCAGCATTTTTTAATTTATACTGGCCTTTTTCATCTAAAAAATCTGAAAACGAAGCATGGTTTCCCAGAATACCCAAAATATTTTGAACACCCGGATTTGATACTTTAATAAGGCGTTCTGTCATCCATTTTTCATTGTCGGTAATAATTCCTAGCAATACCTGTTCTGCCGATAACCCATTATACTCGCTTTTTTTATAAATTTTCATTAAAATTTTGGTAGCAGCGGTATTAACAGGCTCTATTCTTCCTGCTTTGTTTTGAATTAATAAGTGCCCAAATTTAGCCGCATGTTCCTTGTTAACATTACGTCCGTCCTGAGTTTGGGCTATTAAAGGTTGTACAGCAAATAAACTTAAAAGTAAAATTGCCAATGAAGCCAACAGGGCTTTTCTTTTTTGATGTACTTCATTAATCTGTTGTGTTATTCGGCTAAACCTTGTTTTTTTAGTAAAAAACGAAACAATTAAACTACCAAAAAGTAAAAAATAACCAAAATAGGTAACCACAGTTCCCCAATAATCGTGATTAACCGACAGGATAGTGCCTTGCTCATCCTGATCGTATGATGACTGGTAAAAACGATACCCGCCATAGCTAAGAATATTATTCATATATATCCGGTAAGGCCGTTCAATATTGTTGTTCTTATCGATTAAAGTAACCGAACTGGCAAAAGAAGAAGGACTGTTTGAACCGGGGTAGCGTTCCAGTTCAAACTTGTTAAGTTTAATAAAGAAAGGGAGTTCTAACATTACATAACCCAGTTTTATGGCTACTTCAGTATTGCCCACCATTAGCACCTGCTGTTTACCACTTGGCAGAAAAACTTCCTGTTCATTAATTTTAATCTTTATTACGGGTGTTCCATGGGTATTATCTTTTATTTGCCTGTATTGTACCTGTCCGTTTTTAACAAACTCCTTTACTACAAAAGAAGTATTGCCAACCGTATGCACAGTCATGGTAGCTAAAGGGATAAAACCTTCCACCACCACAAGCCTTTTTTTCTCATTTTGGGTTGTATTAACGTTCATAGGTTGAGGAAATCGCATAAAAAGACCATTGTCTTTATGGATAATGTGAATTAGCTCAGCACGAGATGTATCACCAAAACTAATACCAAGGTCGTGGATGATTTTGCTTTCACCTTTTTGCAAGCTAAACTCATGCCTGCCGTCTGTACCACCCATTACAACTGTAATGTAAGATGACCCTGTATCTGCTTTTACCAATACCTGCTCTGCGTTTGGCATATAACTGGCAACAGTTATATCAATCGGGTTGCCCTGCCAATTATAAACCTTGCTAAAAAGGTTGTTCTTTATTGGCGACAGCAACACTTTTTCATCAATGTTCAGTTCCTGCCCTCCTTGTTTTAACTGTACCTGCAAATAGGTGTCAGATGAGCGGAATATATTAGTGGTTGAACCATTGCGGATATGCATTTGGCCTTCAAAACCTATATAGCGGGTTATACCGGCTCCAATAATTATAATTACCAGTGCTATATGAATAATAAGGATATTTAACTTGCTTTTAAGGTAAAGCTTTTTGGTAAAAATCATTCCTGCAAAATTAATAACCATTAGTAATAGCAGCAGCTCGAACCAGGTGGCATTATACACAATTAATTTGGCTGAAATAGCGTCATAATCATTTTCGATAAAAGTGGCATAACCTATAACTATAGCAAATACGGTTAGTAATATGCCCATAAATGCTCCTGAAAACAAAAACTTAAATAACTTCATTTATATAGTTTTTAATTAATGTTTATATCCATAACAAAAGGTTTTCCGTATTTTAAAAATACAAAACCCTTGTAATAAAACCTTTAAAGGGTTCAAAAATCGGGATTAAGGCATTGCAGAAATAGGATGTAGGTCAGTAGGGGCAATGATATCTGTCATTTGCAAATGTTAATTGCTTATTTCCCGTTTAACCTGAATTGTACCTAGTAGAACGTTCTCTAATTACCATAACAAATTTACGTGCCTTTTTCCTTGATACTTCGTTAAACTTATAGCTATGGTGTTCGATAATAATCTATAAAATAATTATCAGAACCACCACCCATCATATGGCAAGGGAAACA
>CAZZML010000124.1:0-8132 GCA_964654735.1 uncultured Roseivirgaceae bacterium
CTGGCAGACACTTAAAATGCTCATAACAAATATTCATGAATTAATCAGGCTAAGGAATGTTGTCAGCTTTTAAGCGTCTCGATATATCGGAATCATAAAAAACTCATTCCGATAGCCATCGGGATTGTAGGACTAACGGGTTAATTTAGGAAAATATGAGGTAGTTTAGGGAAGTTTCGCTAAAGCCCGAAGGGAAAATAGCTAGCAGGCAATCTTTTGGAAATAACCCCGAATAGCTATCGGGGTTATTTCCAATATCTCACCTACTATTTTATTTTCTGACGGCATTCCTTAGGTCAAACTCAGGTTAATAATTATATTTTCAATTAACAATGAAAGTGAATCCTTCACATAGTGGCTGGTTATCTGACTATTTAAAGTACCGAAAAACGATATTTCAGTCTTTTTTAAAAGATACTGCTGCCGATAGTCATCCGGAACATTCTATGTACCGCATATTGCAGCCATCGGGTATTATGTATGGGCATCCACTTAAAAACGAGAGTGTTGCCGATACCACAGAACTGAACAAACTTAAGCTTTTAATGGCTGAAAGCCTGATAAGCGGGTCTTTAATATACCACCAACAAGAAATAAATAATGAAGATGATTTCTCGGATGTAATAATGAAGACGGTTCATAAAATTGGCGACTTTTATAATAAAATATATCCGGAGCTATCGGTTTCAAAACACACTTTTTTAGGAAAGAAAAAATCGCCTCTAGAAATTGCAGAAAAAATACTGGAAAAAAGAGTACGAAAAACCAGTAAAAAACATACTAATTATTGGATTCAGTTTTTTGATAATATTATACTTTTTCTTGACATTTACTTTTTTGGTCAATGGATGCACACCAGTTCAGAAAAAATGATTGCTGAGTTTTTTCAACAAGAGAAGGAGGAGTTAAGGTTAAGTATTATTAAGGTAATGTCGGCAGCTGCTCATGCCAATAAAAATATTGAGGAAGAAGAGCAGGCCTTGTTTGATTTTTTCTTAAAGTCGTCTCACCTACCCCCTTCGCAAAAAGAAGAAGCCCGAAGAGATTTTAAAAAAGGGATAAGCTTAGCAGATGTTTACATTCCTAATCAGAACTCATGGTTGTTAAAAAAGTTTTTTCTTGAGTTAGCCATTTTAACGATTTGGGTAGATCGAAAACTAGAGGACTCGGAAATGATTTTTTTAAAAGCTTTTACTAAGAAAATGGGCTTTTATGAGGAAGACTTAGGAAACAGCTTGTTGGCAGTTGAAGGATTTATACTAGAAAACTGGGAACAGTTAAATCATCTCAGGTCGGGTCATGACCTTACAGAAATTGGCACGGAGTATTTAAAACGAGTTAAGAGTACCACCGATAAAAATGCTATTCGTATAAATAATGAATTAAAGAAAAACACAAACCTTAGCAAACTCCTTGTAAAGTCTAAAACTGAAGATTTATCTAAAGAAGAGCAACTGCAACTTCATAAAGGGCTAATTAGTGTTTTAAAAGCAGTGCCTACATTTGTTATTATTGGCTTGCCAGTTTCATATTTAACCTTACCTATGTTATTAAAAATATTACCACAAGAAGCCCCAAATACTCGTTTATAAAAACTATTGAACGCTGATTGTAGTAGAGTAATTCATGGGTTTCAATAATATTGTTTTATTAACGCCTTCTGTTTTTAAAGAATCTATTATTAATTTTCCTTCTTGGCTATTAACCCAAACATGGATACTTTGATGCGAAGAATACACCGGGTTGTCAGTTTTCATCACCACATATATTTGCCTTACTTCGTCTGGTTGACCGAGGTATTTTATTTCAATAAGTTTTACATTACTATTTACTCCCGGTAACACAGAATAGATTGTTTTTAAAAGATTGCTGTTTGTTTCTTTAACTCCTACCTCAACCTTAAAGGCATCTAGTAGCGAAGGCTTGTTTATGTCTGAGGTTAATAATGGGTTTAACTCTGTAGCCCAAAACAATGAATCAGGATTAACTACCATCCTTTCTTCTGTATTTTCGTTCACAATATTTTTTATAAACACAGCAGAACCAATTTTAGATTGTTGTGTTATCAGTTGTTGCGTAAATGAAGTTATGTCAAAATAAGCCTTAACTTCATTCTTGTTAGGAGCAGGCGAAGCGCAGCCCATCGAAATTAATGCAACCCATAAAATAGAACACCTCATTATGACACTAAAATTTTGCCTGTCATTTCTTTAGGAATTTCTACACCCATGAGAGTAAGGATCGTTGGAGCCAAATCTCCGAGCTTGCCATCTTTAATTTGGTAACTAGGGTTGTTCGAAGCTAGAATGCAGGGTACCAAGTTAGTAGTATGAGCAGTATTGGGCGAACCATCCGGATTAATCATAATATCAGGGTTGCCATGATCTGCAATTATGATAATGCTATAGTCACTTGCTAAAGCAGCGGTAACCACTTTTTCTGTTTCAGCATCAACGGTTTCACAAGCTTTTACCGCAGCTTCAAATACACCTGTGTGGCCTACCATATCAGGATTAGCAAAGTTGAGACAAATAAAATCAGCTGATTTTGCTTCTAGTTCAGGAATGATTTTGGCACTAATTTCGGCAGCACTCATTTCGGGTTGTAAATCATAAGTAGCCACTTTAGGCGAAGGGCATAGCAGCCTCGATTCGCCTTCGAAAGGAGCCTCTCTACCACCGGAAAAGAAAAATGTTACGTGAGGATATTTTTCTGTTTCGGCAATTCTAATTTGTTTTAGTCCATTATTGCTAAGTACTTCGCCCAAGGTATTTTCTAAATTGTCTTTACCATAGGCTACTTTTACACCCACAAAGCTATCGTCATAATTGGTCATAGTAACGTAGTATAAATCTAGTTTAAGCATTTCTTGTTCCGGGAAATCTTTTTGGGTGAGGGCTTGTGTAATTTCTCGTCCTCTATCAGTTCTAAAGTTAAAACTGATAACTATATCGCCTTCTTTTATGGGCTCCGTATCTGAAACAATAATAGGCTTAATAAACTCATCAGTAACATTCTCTCGGTACGACTTTTCCATGTCCTTTCTCCAATTAGAACTAATTGTGCCAATACCTTTCGTCATAGCATCATAAGCTAGTTTAACCCGCTCCCAACGGTTATCCCTATCCATAGCAAAGTACCTCCCGGTTATGGTCGCTATTTTGCCCACCGTACTGTTCATATAATCTTCGAGAGAAGTTAAAAATTTTAATCCACTTTTAGGGTCAGTATCTCGGCCATCGGTAAAGGCATGAACATATACATTGGTTAGCCCTTGCTTACTTGCTGCGGTACATAAGCCTTTAAGGTGATTGATATGTGAGTGTACTCCACCATCAGAAACGAGTCCAATAAAATGCACAGCCTTATTTTTTTGCTTGGCAACCTCAAAAGCAGCTTTGATTACCTTATTTTGAGCAATGGTGCCATCTTCAACCGCTTTATTAATCTTTACTAAATCTTGATACACCACTCGGCCAGCTCCAATATTCATATGACCAACTTCGGAATTGCCCATTTGTCCATCTGGTAACCCAACAGCTAATCCAGAAGCCTCTAACTTCGAATGCGGATATTTTTTGTATAAGCTATTTACAAAGGGTGTAATGGCTGCATCTATTGCAGATACAGATTTGTTTTTAGCTATTCCCCAACCATCCAAAATCATCAACAGAACTTTCTTATTCATTATTATTTTTATTTTGCAGATACTATATTTATCGACCCTATTGCCATCGGGTTGCAAATATACACATAGAAGAGTAGCTTTGTTAATTCTATTAAATTAGAAAACGGCAAAATTATAGCCTAAAAAAACCTATGAAATTATTAAACACTTGGTATGTATTATTAGTTAGTTTGTTTGCACTATCAGCGTTTAGCGTTTCGGCACAAAATGAAATTGTTGGACAAGTTAAATTGGTACTTGAAATTGGCAATGCTAGTGAACTTTCTAGCTTTTTAAATGATAAGGTAGTCCTTAATTTTGATGGCAAAGAAGGCACTTATAGTCATTCACAGGCAGAAGGCGTTTTAAAGAACTACTTTAAAGAGAACCCCCCCAAATCGTTTCTAGTTAATCACGAAGGCGCTTCTGAAAACGGTCTCATTTATGCCATTGGGGAATATAGGACAAATGATTCTTCTTATAGAGTTTTGATTCGATTGAAGAAGGTGAACGATCAATTTAAGATTCATGAAATGAGTTTTGTAAAAGAGTAAACAACTTAACCTGAATAATTCATGAATAATCGTTACTACTCAGCTATACGTTTTTGAAAAAACAGCCCTAAAACAGTATTTTGGGTGCATTTTTGAAATACAACGATAGAAATACTAATAATTTCAAAGGTAAAACCACAACTTATGATCAAAAATGTAGCTTCACGCCCTTTAAATAGCATTTCTTATAGCTGAGTAGTAACTCAGAGAATCGCTCAATCTAGGGTTAAATCAGATACTAAAGCCAAAGGACGCAAGCAATTAATAGAGGTGTCTTTTATAGTAAATTCCACTTTAATAATGAATTACAAAACCGATAAAACCATTTTCCAATTTATTGCTTCTGCCTTGCAAGAAGATGTAGGCTCAGGCGACTACTCCTCTTTGGCAGCTATCCCAGCTGGCTCTCAGAATACGGCCCAACTGATTATGAAAGATGCCGGCATAATTGCTGGAGTTGAGCTAGCAGAAAAAATTTGTATGCAAGTGGATTCTTCTTTGAAAATTGTTTTTTTTAAAGAAGAAGGAGAGTTGGTGAAAGCAGGAGATGTGATATTTGCCGTAAGTGGCAGCGCTCAGTCTATATTAACGGCAGAGCGATTGGTGCTAAACTGTATGCAGCGAATGAGTGGTATTGCCACTTATACAAACAAGCTTTCCAAATTAATTTCTGCGCATAAAGCACAATTACTAGATACACGTAAAACCACACCTAATTTTAGAATGATGGAAAAATGGGCAGTATTGATTGGTGGTGGACAGAACCATCGGTTTGCTTTATACGATATGATTATGCTCAAAGATAACCATATCGATTTTGCAGGTGGAATTGCCAAGGCCATTGAAGCAACTCATGCTTATTTAAAAGCCAATAAGCTTGACCTACAAGTTGAAATTGAAACACGAAGCTTAGAGGAAGTACAGCAAGTGTTAGAAACGGGTGGAGTAGATTTTATTATGCTAGATAATATGAGTCCCGCATTGATGCGAGAGGCAGTAGAGCTCATTGGTAGAACATATAAAACCGAAGCGAGCGGAGGTATTACCGAAGAAACTATTGAAGAAGTAGCTGCCTGTGGAGTAGATTATATATCTGTAGGAGCACTAACCCATAGCTATAAAAGCCTGGATATGAGTTTAAAGGCATTGTAATATATACCTCTAAGTTTAAAACTTTGACAGAGTTTAGAGTTTATGGAGTAATTATTTAATTAAACCTGTATCTAATACCCCAACTACCCCTCAATATAGCCAGGTCGCCAATTATGGGGGCAAGCTCTATATGAAAACCAAAATTTTTGAATGTAAAAGGATATATGTTTAACCCAACTGGAATAACAACTCCGGAAAAATTATTTACTCTTCCACCAATGCCTGCATAAAACTCATAATTGTCTTTATCAAAGATGTCATAAGTAATAATGGCTTCAATAGATGTATCATCGAAATAATTGTCAGTTCCAATTCTTATTTCCGGTCGTAACAGGCCGTTAATTTCGTAATTAATTCCTATAAATGGAATATTTGATTGATGAAAGGCTACGCCTAATTGGGCAAATCCAATGGTAGGAAAGCTAAGAAATAGTAATGTAAGTATTCGGTTCATAAGGGTTATTTATTAAATTATCTACCAGCTAACAAACAACGCACAAACCAGTAATTTCGTATATCTTTGGTTCTAGTGTTAGAATTTAATACTTAACCCACCAAAGCCGCCAAAGCCGGTATTGCTGCCTGTATCGCTTTGTACAATGCCATTAACATTTAGTTTTACAATTTCGCTAATGCTAATTATAAAACCTATGGATACATTAAAGCCTATTGTGTTTTCGGAATATTGCCCTAACGAGCTAAAACCAAGGTTGAGGTCATTGGATTCATAAAGTGAATAAGGACCTGTTATTATGGTGTGTTGCAAATTACGGTAAAATAACCCAAGACCTAATTCTAATCCGGAGTTGTTGGGGTTTAAATATTCGTAATACCCCATAGCTCCCAATTCAAAAATATTGGCTTGCCTAGACAAAAAGCTGTCAAATTGGTTATTTAATCCTCCTTTTGAAGGGTTAATAAATTTTGCCGAACTAAATTTAAAATTGGGGGCAACCCGTATATGTGGGGTTAGGTATCGGTTATATTCGTTCATTACAGTCAATCCTGATATATCTCCTCCTCCATACATTGAATAACCAGCCATAGTCCGCCAACTATTATGTTTAGTGTTTTCTTCTACTAAGGATTGGCCTAAAGAGCATGTATAACACCCAACCGTAAAAAGCAGGACAGCTATAAATTTAAAATTATTTCTTTTTTGCATCTCTTAAATTTTTATCAAATACTAAAAAGCCAATATTTAGAAATAGAAAAGCTTGCCGTGTGGGTATGGCATAGTTTTCTCCTTGGTAGGTTAAGGAGTTTGTTAAAGAGGTTAAACTATGGTTGTATTTTAAAGCAATGTCAATTCTCCCAGCTCTGTACCCTAGCTCACCTCCAATGTAAAAGACCACAGGATTAAAGGTGTCTTGTAATTGAATAACTAATTCCTTAACATTATCGTCATTAAAAGTAGGAGGTGTAGCGGTTATACTGTTTATATCAATACCGGGGCCAACTAAGAGTCTTATCCCTCCCTTATTAAACAACCTTAGCAAACCAGTATAGGTTATAGCAAATATGCCAACGGTTTCACTAACAATTGCCCCATTAGATTTATTTGCAATATTATAGGAGGGGTAATATTGATGAAAAATAATACTGTGAGATAAAGTATATTTAGTGCCAATATTATGTTCTAAAAAAGCACCAAAATTCAAATAAACATCCGTACCCGGACTAAACATTCCACCAGTACCAATGTTTCCAAACTCAATAATATAGGCACTTGTTTCAAATGCATACACATTACTACTCGAAATATTTACACCAGCCGTTAAACCAACAGAAGTAATTTGTGCCTTGCTTATAAAAGGCAAGGCACAAATTAGGCTAATAATAATTGTTTTCTTCATTTACTAAAAATAATAATAAATCATCTTTGTTTTACATGAAAGTTAACACTTCCAGTATTATAAAGTTCACCATTTCCATTTGCATCATCACAATATTCGACATAAGACTGACCTAAGGCAAGTCTTTTTTTGTTCTAATTCCCCAGCTCCCTATTAGCACTCTTTTTATCCAAATTATAGCTCACCGAAATATTACCATGCATAGTATATTCGTATAAGGGAATCCAGTTTATAAAATTACCACCAGTATAAATTACCATAAACTTGGTTGAGAATTTAGGACTTAAACTTTGTTCATAAAATATGTGTACGCCTAATGTCATTAATGTAGTGGCTTGATATTCTGCTGCCTGCCCTCTTCCAGTTACCCAACTATATTTAGTATCAAAAGATTGACCAATATTAATAAGTGAAACACCTATCCCTATTACACTTTTTCTAAATAATGAGTTTTGCGTATTCAACCTCCATTGTATTGAATTATGTAAATCTAACGTAAAACCCCATTTTTCAGGGCCATACAGCCCTGTAGGAGTTTGCGTTTCAAGCAATGCATATCTTATAACAGGTGATACAAGAAAGGAAGTGCTACTGGATGTGTTAAATAGAAAACCTATTGGCAAGCCCACTCCAACTGAGGCCCAAGTACCATCAGAGCCGTGCATCCTAAGAAAGCCCATAGGGGTATTTACTTGTTGATTCATCTTTTTTTTAATAAAAAATTGACTTTCTAAACCTGCCCGAATCATAAACTTTGGTCTCGACTGTCCTATTGATGTAAAGAAGCAACTTAGTAGAAGTGCTGACACTAGTAATTCCTTCATATAATTTCTGAATCCATAAAATAAGTGGTTTAAGTAATTCTTTTATGCATCCACTACGCTAAAAACTAGCTAACCTAGT
>CAZZML010000125.1:0-8128 GCA_964654735.1 uncultured Roseivirgaceae bacterium
TAACTGGAGTTTTCAATGAACTGTGATGTGTAGTATTAATCGGGTTCAGGTTAATAACTGATGTTACGCAAAACAACTTACGTCAATGGTAGCGTAGCGTGGCAATCCTCATTTTTATACTGTAAAAGGGGATTATCCCCGGATAGCTATCGGGGCTCCTCTCGCGTAATCACGGTATTTGTTTTGTTTTGCGTAAGGCCAGTTAATAAGTTGTACTACTTCTGAATGTGCTCAAACTCCGAGTCAAAAATTCTTTGGGTAAGAGTAGGATACAATCTACTACCCACACTTAGAATATCCACAACTCTTACAGCTAAGGCAACCTTCTTCATAAATTAATGAATTTTCTCCACATTCTGTGCAGGTTGTATTTTTGGGCTTGGTTCCATCGGGTAACATCTTTGATAACGCACGAATCACACCGTTTTTCCAGGTATTTAAAGAGTCATCGTTGAGATGTAAATTATTAACCAAGCTAATAGCATATTTAAGTGGCATACCGTGCCGCAACATACCGGAAATAAGCTTGGCATAATTCCAAAATTCCGTGGTAAACGAGCGAGAAAGCCCTTCGATGGTTACATTAAATCCATCCTTATCTTTATACCTGAAATCGTACCGTTTGGTGCTATTTTCATTTAGGTTTTTAATTACTTCACCTGTACTTACATAATTGGGCAGGTGGAAGGCATCTTCAGCCTTGCCTGTAAAGATTTCATAAGGCTTATCATTCATCATACCCACTACGGCCAACCATTTTTCATGGTTATTATTAAAACGAATAATCTTAGCTTCTAATGTTTTAGGTCTTTTAGGAGCAGCAGTTTCTGTAAATTCATTGGGTTCCTTTTTCTTTTCATCCTTAGAAATAAGTACTCCATCTCTGGAACCATCTCTATACACTGTCATTCCTTTACAGCCTTGTTTCCAGCCTTCCATATATATATTATGGATTACCGATTCGGGTGTTTCTTTAGGTACGTTTACTGTAACAGAAATAGAATGATCTACCCATTTCTGTACTTTGCCTTGCATCTGCACTTTTTTAATCCAGTCGATGTCGTTGGCCATGGCATTATTATAAGGAGATGTCGAAACGAGCTCATTCATTTCATTGTCAGATAGGGTAGCGATCTGATCTTCGGAATATCCTTGTTTTTCAAGCCAAATTTTAAATTTATGATGCACAACAAAATATTCTTCCCAAGAATCTCCTGTTTCATCGGTAAAGCTTACTTTAACATTTGTATCGGTTGGGTTTACTTTTTTTCTTCGCTTGTATGATACCTGAAAAACAGGTTCAAGCCCAGAAGATGTTTGAGTCATTAAGGAAGTTGTGCCCGTTGGAGCAATTGTAAGCAAGGCAATATTTCTTCTGCCTTTTTCTACCATCCGTTTATAAAGTACGGGGTCGGCTTCTTTAACTCGGTTAATAAAAGGATTATTCACTTCTCTTTTTGCATCAAAAATCTCAAATGCTCCTCGTTCGGTAGCCATCTCAACCGATGAAGAATAAGCCGCCAAGGCCAATGATTTTTGTATGTTTTCAGCAAAAGAAGTAGCCTCATCTGTGCCATAAGTAATACCCAAGGCAGCCAGCATATCACCTTCAGCCGTAATTCCCAACCCAGTTCTTCTTCCTTGAAGCGTTTTCTTCTTAATCTTTTCCCATAGTTTTTGCTCACTATGCTTTATTTCATCTGGTTCAGGATCATTTTTTATTTTTGTTAAAATTGCATCTATCTTCTCAGCTTCCAAGTCAACCACGTCATCCATTAAACGTTGGGCAATACGCACATGGCTTTTAAACTTGTCAAAATTAAAGCTAGCTTCATCGCTAAATGGCTTATCTACATAGCTGTATAAGTTAATGGCTAAAAGCCTGCAAGAATCATAGGGGCAGAGAGGAATTTCTCCACATGGGTTAGTTGAAACTGTTTCAAACCCTAGGTCGCTATAGCAATCAGGGATAGATTCCTTTATGATGGTATCCCAAAACAACACACCAGGTTCTGCTGATGCCCATGCATTATGCACAATTTTATCCCAAAGCCCTTTGGCACTGGTTGTTTTTTCAATGAGAGGACTCGAGCTGTTCACAGGAAATTTTTGAACAAAATCTGTGTTTGATTCTACCGATTTCATAAAGTCATCCGAAATTTTCACCGAGACGTTAGCTCCCGTAACCTTGGTTTTATCTTGCTTAGCGTCAATAAACGATTCCGCATCGGGGTGATTTACCGAAATAGAAAGCATTAGAGCTCCTCTTCTTCCGTCTTGGGCTACTTCTCGCGTTGTATTAGAGTAGCGCTCCATAAATGGAACAACTCCAGTAGAAGTTAAGGCACTATTCATTACTGAAGTACCCTTAGGGCGAATATGAGTTAGGTCGTGGCCAACACCTCCACGTCTTTTCATGAGCTGCACCTGCTCTTCATCAGTTAATAGAATAGCTCCATAACTATCCGATTTATTGCCAGGCCCAATCACAAAACAATTGGATAAAGACACATATTGGTGGTTATTACCAATACCTGACATAGGACCTCCTTGAGGAATTAAGTATTTAAAATTTTCTAAAAGGTTATATATATCTTCTTCCGATAACGGGTTTGGGTATTTTTTTTCGATTCGAGCGAATTCTTTTGCTAATCGTTGGTGCATGTGCACAGGTGATTTTTCATAAAAATTTCCTGCGGAATCTTTAAGGGCATATTTATTTATCCATACATTGGCAGCTAAATCATCTCCATTAAAATACTCCATGGAGGCCTTAAGTGCTTCTTCACGGGTATAAATAGTGGCGGACTCCTCTTTAACCAATAGCTTTTTACGCTCTTCCATTTTATCTGCGGCTACTGGCATGTCAATCTCAGTTTCGGAAGGGGATAATTGTTTTTTTTGAGCTGAAAATAGCTCAAGGGTATTCACATTTTCATTAGTAGTAGAGATGGCAGGCATAGGTAAAAGGTTAAGAATTTTAAGACCGCTAAAATACGACTATAAGTTTATCGAAATTTGTGATAAATCTCATATTTTAAATCTTATTTTTTTCTTCTTCAACTCTTCAAAAACACTGTTTACGGCTTGTTTTAAAAGAATTTATAGTTGAATCATTTAATTATATCAACTTGTAAAACAGGAGGTTATAAATGTATCTTGTTGTGTTAAAAATAATTTTAAAAAAAGTTGTTTTTCCTAAACTATTCATGTTTTTCTGCCTTTTTTCTAGTTGAATTTAAAGTTTATCTTTGAAAAAAATAAAATTTATTTGGCCAAACTTAGATCTTCTTTTTTCTGCCAGAATTGTGGGCACGAATCCGCCAAGTGGATTGGCAAATGCCCTTCGTGTAATCAATGGAATTCCTTTGTAGAGGAAGTAATTTCTAAGTCGCCAACCGTACAAGCCGTATGGGATGAAAATGGAGGGAAGTCTAATGTGCCAAAGCCATTAAATGCCATTGCACACGAAAGTGAAATACGGCTTAATTGTTTTGATGGTGAATTGAACCGAGTACTGGGCGGAGGTATTGTAAATGGATCCTTAGTACTTATTGGAGGTGAGCCAGGCATAGGAAAATCAACACTTATGTTGCAATTGGCTTTAAACCTACCTCAAAAAGTGCTGTATATTTCGGGCGAAGAGAGCGAGCAGCAAATTAAGTTAAGAGCCGATCGAATAGCTCATAAAGCAAGTGAAACCACTTTTATCCTCAGTGAGACCTCGATCGAAAAAATATTTACTCAAGTAAAGAATGTACATCCGGATGTATTAATAGTAGATTCTATTCAAACGTTGGCTTCTACAAAAATTGAATCGGTACCGGGTAGTGTAGCCCAAGTAAGGCAGTGTGCAGGGGAATTAATGCAGTATGCAAAAACCACAAATACCCCAGTTTTTTTAGTAGGTCATATTACCAAAGATGGGAGCTTAGCAGGCCCCAAAGTATTGGAGCATATGGTGGACACGGTACTTCAATTTGAAGGAGATAGAAATATGGTCTATCGAATTTTGCGAACCACAAAAAACAGATTTGGTTCAACCTCTGAACTCGGTATTTACGAAATGCAAACGGAAGGGTTGAGAGAAGTAGCCAACCCTTCAGAAATACTCATTTCGCAGCGCGATGTGGGGGTTAGTGGTGTAACCATTGGAGCTACCATGGAAGGCAATCGAACATTGCTCATAGAAATTCAGGCTTTGGTAAGTGCCGCAGCCTATGGTACGCCTCAACGAAGCTCAACTGGTTTTGATAGCCGAAGGCTAAATATGCTTTTGGCTGTTTTGGAAAAAAGAACCGGATTAAAAATGGGCACCCAAGATGTATTTTTAAATATGGCAGGGGGTATAAAAGTAGATGACCCTGCCATTGATTTAGCTATTTGCGTAGCATTGCTTTCTTCTCTTCATGACCTTTCTATAAATGAAAAGTTTTGCTTTGCTTCTGAAGTTGGTTTAGGAGGCGAGTTAAGAGCTGTTAACAGAATTGAAAACAGAATTTCTGAGGCTGAGAAGTTGGGCTTCAAAACCATTTTTATTTCTAAGTATAATAAAGGAGTGGATGCCAGCAAATATAAAATTACCATTAAACCCTTTGGCTTACTCAAACACGTGTTTGGAGAGTTGTTTGGGTAAGGTATTCTATTTTATATCCTCCACACTTTTCAATACTTTTTCCTTTAACGAATCTTTATAATTGGTAAGTTTAGCTGATATGTTATCCTCAAAAGCACCAATCATTTCTGCTGCTAAAATGCCAGCATTTTTTGCCCCGTTTAATGCGACTGTAGCTACCGGAATACCCCCAGGCATTTGTAAAATAGATAAAATAGAATCCCATCCATCAATAGAGTTGCTAGATTTTATGGGTACACCAATAACAGGTAAGGTTGTTAAAGAAGCCACCATGCCCGGTAAATGTGCAGCACCACCTGCTCCGGCAATAATGGTTTTAAGCCCTCTACTTTTGGCAGATTCAGCGTAATCGATCATACGGTGCGGAGTGCGGTGAGCAGACACAATGGTAAGTTCAAATTCAACACCTAACTCTTTCAATATATCGGCAGCTTCTTGCATAACTGGCAAATCTGATTTACTACCCATAATTATTCCTACTTGTGGTATGCTCATGCTATTACTTTTAAGGTGTTTTTAACAAATTTAGCTTTTCTTTTTAGTTCAACAGGGTCGGTATCGGTTATGGTAACATGCCCCATTTTTCGAAAAGGTCGGGTTTCTTTTTTCCCGTAAATATGCACGTGTACCCCAGATTCTTTCATTACCTCCTCTAACCCTTGGTAAATGGCGGAGCCAGTGTGCCCTGCTTCTCCTAATAAGTTTACCATAGCAGAAGGAGTTAACGCATCGGTAGTTCCTAAAGGCAATCCCAAAATTGCTCGTAAGTGCTGTTCGTATTGCGATGTTATATTGGCTTCAATTGTTTGGTGACCACTATTGTGCGGCCTTGGAGCAACCTCATTCACTAATAGGTTTCCTTCTTTAGTTACAAATAATTCTACCGCTAACAATCCAACCATCTCTAGTTTTTGTATGATGTTAATAGCAATATCTTTGGCGTTAGCTTCTATTTCTGTCGAAATTTCAGCAGGTGCAAACAAGTATTCAACTAAATTATGCTCAGGGTGAAATACCAATTCAACAGCAGGAAATACGCTAACTTCTCCTTTGGTGTTTCTAGCTACAATCACCGAAATTTCCTTTTCAAAAGGAATTAAGTCTTCAACAATACCGAGGGTGTCAAACGCTTTCTCAAGATCTTGTTCTGATTTCATAATTTGAACACCTCTTCCATCATAGCCTTCGCAGGCAAGCTTGTTTACAAAAGGTAGTTTATGAGCAAGTGCTTTCACATCCGATTTTGAATGCGTGATTTCAAATGGAGCCGTTGGGATGTGATGGTCTTTATAGAACTGTTTTTGTAGAGACTTGTCTTTAATAAGATCAATAATATGTGGTTGAGGAAAAACACGTATTCCTTTTTTTTCCAAATCAGCTAAGGCTTTGGTATTTACATTTTCAATCTCGATTGTTAGCAAATCACATTCTTTGCCAAATGCCATTACATCGTCATAATTGGTAATGCTTCCTTGAGTAAATGATTTGATAAAATTTTTGATGGGGGCGTTTCCATCAGGGTCTATCGCTTTTATGGCAAGCCCATAATCAGACCCTGCTTTTACCAACATTCTGCCAAGTTGGCCTCCACCTAAGATGCCTATTTTTAATTTATGTAAGTTTTTTATCAATGTATTATTTTTTACAAATATAGAGTCTCAGCAGTTGCGGTGAGCCTCTCATTCTATTAATACCCAAATATTCGGCTTTATCTGGTGGTACTGTTTAGAAACACTTGGCAATCTTTTCGAAATAGTTGTCCAATTATTTTCTAAATCGATAATTACTTCTGGTCTTGATTTATCAAAGTGGGATTTCAAAAACACTAAATTATCATAATAGTCTAGCTCGTTAAAAAAGGACTTTGATAAGCCCCAATCGTAAAATGGACCAGCAAGTCTAGCTTCATTATATAAATCCTTGGCCGAACCAAGTACCATAATATTCTTATCTTTTACAATACGTCTGTAATTATCTATTTTGGAGGTGTCTGGGGTTGTGCTTGTTTCAGTAATGTATTGATGAGAAATGAACCAAAGCAATAAAGGAGGGCCTAAAAAAAGAGCAGAGGCAAGTATAGAAGAAAAAAAAATGTTTCTGACTAGAGAGATGAGATGAACGATAAAAAAAATAATTATGGGAATAAAAATAACAAGACTGTATTGCGTTGTTGGTTTTTCTAAAAGTAGAATAAAAAGCATTAACCCACCAAGTACAAAAAACAGTTGAACTATTCTGTATTGGTAGTTGGTTAGCCTTCTTTGTTTACCAAAACTTAAAATTCCTATAATCATAAAAAAAGAACCAAAACCTAAAATACTACTCCCATACACCCAAGTAATAGGGAGGTAATATGAATCAAAATAGCCCATTAGAATAAAATTGTGAATAAAATATACTGGGCGGTCATTTATTAGCCAATAGTAGAAGAAAGCAATAACGAGAGGGGTAACGCTAGTTATAATGAGGAGTAAATATCTTCTTATTATCGTATTTGAAAATAGTGCAAGCAATACTAACCCAATGGGTATGATTACGACAAATGGCAGGTAAAAAAGCGGGGCAAGTCCAAAATATAGCCCAATTAAAATAATATGTAAGTCTTGCTTGGCTCTAAACTCAACATGGCTCAACAGTTTGCCTAATCCTAATAAAACAAAAGTAAGACCCATTAAAATTGGGGAAAGTGTGAAAAAAGCTGGATGTGAAGAAGTTATAAGAATATAGACTAGTGATGGCAAATATGTGTTGTTTTCAAAGAGCTTTGCTTGGATGGAAAAATTGTTAATTATTATAGCTTGAAGAAAAGTTAAAAATGCTCCTAATAACATTAGGCTAAGTATGGATCGCTCGAAGAGCCAAGTTAGAACCATATAAATGGTGGAAGAAAATGGAGCTAATCCATCCCAAACATCAATGTACATTGAGTTGCCGGCTTGCATCGCTTCGCCAATCGTAAACCAATGATAAGCCTCTGGATAAACTACAGGACTCAAGAATGTGGGTAGTTTTAATAAAAAAACCAACACAAAAAGGGGTATTAGCCTAAAAGGGTCATTTAACTTAAAATATGATAACAATTATTGTTTATTTTGGTTTTGGCAAATGTATAAAATTCAAAGTTAGATTATGCCCTATGCATAGTTACATCGAAACGTAACATAAAATAAACTACTTTTATAAGGATTTATGTGTGCTGCAAAGAAAATTATTATAATTCGATCTTTACAAAAAAGGGCTAAGTTCTAACTAGGACAGCATTTTTGTATTATCCAATATGGACATGTTGCTATTTGCTTAAAACTTAAAGAATGTCATTTCGTAGTGCAACGGAGAAATCTTTGCCGCTTATAGTAACAGGCTACATGGTCAAGATTCCTGCGGAATGACTTGCAGGGACGGTTTTAGTGGAATATATAAGCATTTTAGCTGTATTGTTTAGCCTGATTAATTCATGAATATTTGGTTACTACTCAGCTAACTACATGTAAT
>CAZZML010000126.1:0-8118 GCA_964654735.1 uncultured Roseivirgaceae bacterium
AGACCCGCTATTGAGGTGAATTTCAACATCATTTTGCTAATGTAAATGATTTTAATGGGATCATTCTTATTTATGAATACTTCTCCGAAATACGCATTAGTTTTGCTCTCTTAATTAATAATTATGACCCCAGAAACTATTTTAATAGTCCTTATTGTTTTATCCATTGCTAATTACGGATTTGATACAATTTTAGAGATGTTAAATATAAAAGAGAGCAAAAAGCCTTTACCCAAAGAAGCTCAAGGTATATATGAATCTGAGAAATATGAAAAATCTATGGAATACCAAGCCGTTCAAACAAGGTTTGGTTTTATTTCTGGTGGGTTTAGCTTTATTATTTCACTTCTGTTTTTAGCTTTTGGAGGGTTTGGTTGGTTAAATGCTCTTTTAGTGCCCTATATTGCAGATGATGCCTTTAGGGCTCTAGCGTTTTTCGGCATTTTGGTAATTTCCTCAGATTTATTGGGTATCCCTTTTCAGCTATACAGCACATTTGTAATTGAAGAAAGATTTGGGTTTAATAAGACCACCCCTAAACTATTTATACTTGATAAGCTCAAGGGATATGTGTTAGGTGCTATTCTTGGAGGGGGACTATTGTATGTGTTACTTCTTTTGTTAACTACGTTTGGAGCTCAATTTTGGTGGGTGTTTTGGGTGGTAATTACTGTGTTTATGCTGTTTATGAATATGTTTTATACCACGCTCATCATGCCCTTATTTAATAAACTATCTCCTCTGGAGGATGGAGAACTAAGGTCGGCCATTGAGGTGTATAGCAAAAAAGTAGATTTTCCGTTAACCAATATTTTTGTCATCGATGGCTCCAAACGTTCAAACAAAGCCAATGCCTTTTTCTCAGGTTTTGGCAAAAAAAAGAAAGTGGTGTTATATGATACGCTTATTGAAAATCATTCGATAGAGGAACTTGTTGCCATATTTGCGCACGAAGTTGGGCATTATAAAAAGAAGCATATTATTGGAAGCTTAGTTTCTTCTATTTTGCAAACAGGGGCAATGCTCTACATAATGTCTCTTTTTATTTTTAATGAGAATTTATCTATTGCATTAGGAGCTAAGGATTTACAACTTCATTTAAATCTTATTGCGTTTACAATGCTTTATACACCCATCTCATTTATTACGAGTATTTTAAGTAATGTAGTTAGTAGAAAAAATGAGTTTGAAGCAGATCGTTTTGCCATAGAAACAACCAATTCTACAGACTTGCCCGTAGCACTTAAAAACCTTTCGGTTGATAATTTGAGTAATCTACAACCACATCCAACGTATGTATTTTTCCATTATTCGCATCCGCCATTACTTAAAAGACTGGAAGCGATGAAAAGATAAAGGCTACATAAAATCAATATCCACGTTTAGAGGCAATTTCATTAAATAAGTTAGACCATCCTCTACAGATTTTGTTCCATTAAGAATTTTATAGAGTGTTTCTGTGATTGGAGCTCTAAAACCATAATGCTTTGCAAATTTCTTTACAATCTTAACCGTATTAACCCCCTCAGCAACTTCATTCATAGAATGAATTATTTCTTTAATTGTTTCACCTTTAGCTAATCTATTACCAACGGTAAAATTTCTGCTAAAAGTTGAAGAACTTGTAGCAACAAGATCGCCAACACCTGCCAAACCTATAAATGATTGCAAATTTCCTCCTAATTCTTTTCCCAGATATATCATTTCTACCAAGCCTCTACTTATAAGCATAGCTCTGGCATTTTCTCCATATCCAAGGCCATTGAGTGCGCCAGAAGCAAGTGCAATAATATTTTTAAGCACTCCAGTAAGCTCTATGCCAATGAGATCTTTATTGCCGTACACCTGAAAAAGATCGCTTCTTAATAATCGTTGTCCTTCTTTAATTACCGAGTCGAAAGAACTGGCTACTACCGTTGCAGCTGGTTGTTTATTATAAATTTCCTTGGCTAGGTTAGGGCCTGCAAGGCAACCTATCCTTACCACAACGCTTTCATCACGAATTACTTCACTCATGGTCTTTACGTTGTCTCTATTAAAATCTACATTGTTTTTGTCAATGGTCATGCCTTCAGGCAGCGTAACATCCAACCCTTTTGTGCCGTGTATCATGGTATGATAGGGGTGGAGATGAGGAGAGAACTCGTTCATCATCTTTCTAAATCCCGAAGATGGAATTATGGGGAATAGCGTTTCACATTCTCCGGTAATTTCTTCTAAACTATTGCAAGCTTCAATATTATCGTGCAGTTGATACCCAAGATTAGTTCTATTCGTGTTGATGTCTCTAAGCTTGTCATCATTTCGAGTGTACAATTTAACTTTAGTATTAACTGCTAATAAATTTGCCACCACAGTTCCGAAATTGCCCGCTCCAATTACACCTACATATTTAGCTGACATACTCTTCGAAATTATAACCTCTTAGACGATTGTGATAAAAATATAATAAACTTAAGCTTTCAGTTTCAATATCACCTTGATTGTTTCTAACCAAAGGTAAGTTGGTATGAAATATTCCCAAATTGCTTAATCCTTGTTCTATTAGTTCATTGGTTGATTTTGCAAGTCCTGGACTTGTTAATATTTTGCCTTCTTTTTCAAATTGGATTATTACTTTTTTGTACTTCTCTATTTCGACAGAAAACTCTCCATAATCTAATAAAAGTTCATCTTCTGGTAATCGTAAAAAATTAAATAAGTCTAAGTCTGGAAACTTCTTTCGAAGTAATTTAAAACCAACATAAGCAATTAAGTTGCTTGGTAAAACCTCGTTATTTAAATGAAATTCTTCTACAATTCTCTTGCTGAGTGTACGTGTGTATTCATCATCGCGTTGAGGGTCTTCAACAAATTTTCCACCCTTTAAGAAATAGTCTTTGGTAGCGATATATCGCCCATTTTGGCCAATACTGTGGCCAGCGTTATCAACATAATTACCAAACAAATCCATTGGCTTTCCAATACTTACCGAAATATCGGATTGCTTGGTAAAGAATTTGAAAAGAAATTTTGATATTTTGTAAGATGTAGAATATTCATCATTTTCTGTATAATACCTTTCTTGTCCTTTTTGTTTCAAAAAATGGTCGATGAGTGAAGGTGCTTCGAGCACAAAATTATAATTAAATACTACAGGGACAATAAATATTTTTTGATCCTTATTTTTTTTAAAATTTGACAATTGAGCCTGAATGGCAGTACTCAATAACCCTCTTTTTAGTTCGGTTTCAATAGCTCCTGATCTTGAGCGAGTTCCCCCTGGGAAAAACAAACTATGACACCCCTCCTGAATGGCTAAGTCTGAATAACTTTTTAATGTTTCAAGGTAGATAAGGTTCTTTTTTCTTCTATCCACTTTATAAGCACCCAGGCTATTCATAAAATAAGAAAATAGCTTGATATTGAATAAGTTAAGCCCTGCTCCATAAATAAAGGGAGGTAGCCCAAGTGCCTGAATTACCCACCCAATTAGCATGGAGTCTAAATTACTAAAATGGGTAGGAACCATTATAACGGTTCCTGTCTTAGAAAGCTCTCTGATATGATCTACACTTCCTCTTATTCTTATTTTATCTCTTAACGTGTGCCGCGCTCTAAAAAGACCAGAAAATCTGCCTGAATGAGCTGCATTTAATAGGCGAGCAAACCCGAAATTAGTAACTCTGCGAGCAAATTTATGTGAGGAGGGTTTGAATGTACTAGCTATTTCATTAGCATACCTATCAGTGATCGATTTTAAAATATGATTCGAATTTTCTGATGACTCGGGTGAGTTTCCAGAGCTTCCAACCAACTGTTTTTTCACGTTTTTCCAAAATTCATAATCATCGTCTGGATCAACGCTCCAAGGCATTTTTTGAACTCGTAACTTTTCTCTATATCGAGTACGCTCAAGTTCTTCAATAAGTTTTTGGTCGCTATTCTTAATCCTCTTTATTTTCTCAAAGCTATCATTCGACACCTTTTGAATAAAACCCTGCATGTTCTTGCTCAACTTTACAATTGGCCATTCATCATGAGAAGGTAGAATAGGTTTATATTTTGTTTTGTTATTGTATTTATCTTGCATGTATTCCAGCTATCAGTTTCAAAGATAGATTTAAAAAGCTAATCTGCTAAATTTCGATATTTAATAAAGCCTCTTTATTTATTTGGTATTTACTTGTTGCTAAATAATCTTTATTAACAACATAAGTTAAGGTGCTAGTAATTTTGGATAAATCAACTTTTAACAGCAGGCATTTAGCCTCTTTCTTTGGGGGTATTAAAAAAAAACAAATTGGTTCTGTCAGCTCTTTTATTGGGTATTCTCCAGTAATAACGTTTTCAAATTTGCTTCTCTCTACACTTGCATAAAAGGGTGGAAAGAACCCTTTTGAAATTTTGTATTCTATAATATTTATTAAGGTTTTTGGAAACTGGGCGCACCTGTTTTTGGCAATCCAAATTGATTTGCTCTCTTTAAACTGTTCTATCGTAATTACCCAATAATCTGACAAGCCAAAATATAAAACTAAAAGACCTGCGGACACCAATCCTATCATCGAAAGTTCCGCACCTTCCAGCAGAATATTTACAAGTGCTAAGCTTGTAATTATAGCTCCAATAATGAGAGGGGCAAGTTTTTTCTTTAGAGCAAGCTTAACAGATACAAGGCTTGAAAAGGGGAAACTTGACTCTTTTTTCTCTGAATTTATTTCGAAACTATGATGGCTAATATTTAAAAAATCTTCAGAACTATTCCAAGTAAAAAAAATAATAGGTATGTCCAAAATAAAAAATGGTTAAATAAGTTACAATTATAATACAAGACATATTTACAATTATTACTAATATAGCTAAACCTTAATGCAACTATTTTTGATTTAATTGGTTAATAGGTACAGAATTGGTTTTATATTTAATGTTTTAATTTAGGTACACTTTAATGCAAAAAAAGCTACAAATATTATTTTTTGGAATTATACTTTTTTTTTCATCGCCTAGTGCAGTTGCTACGCATATCAGGGCTGGTGAAATAACAGTTCAGAGACTGAACTGCCAGAGTAAAACATTTGTTATTTATATAACAGGTTATGTTGATTTATCAGGAGGGAAGGTGACTTTCGGAGGCGGCACCTTGGATTTTGGCGATGGAAGTGAAGTGATAGTCGATATTAGAAACAGTACCAGAGTTGAAATTATTTTGGATGAGGTTGATATCGGGAATGATGTGAAAATAACACGGTTTAAAGTAGAACACACGTATAGCGGCAATGGAATTTATTTTCTTGGTTACCAAGAATCTAATAGAAATGGAGGAATTTTAAATATGGATAATTCTGTTGATACTCCTTTTTATATTGAAACTATGGTTCGAATAGATGGCACCTTGGGCTGTAATTTGTTTCTTCCAGAAATGTTGGTTCCCCCTATTGATTTTGGGTGTACTGGGGTAGCATTTTACCATAATCCAGGTGCTTTTGATAGAGATGGAGATAGCTTGGCTTTCGAATTTGTAACTCCTCGAAAAGCAAGAAATACACCTGTTGATAATTATCGTGTAATGAACGATCCTGCCTTTGGTGGGTTTGAAGAAGGAACCACAAATATACCAGCGGGGCTTTCAATTGACCCTTTAACAGGTGATATGGTTTGGAATTCTCCTGGCACTCCTGGAGAATATAATGTAGCTTTTATTGTTAAAGAATATCGAAGGTTACAAGACCAATATTTTTTAATTGGCTCTGTGGTGCGCGATATGCAAATTATTGTTGATGATTGTGACAATAACAGACCAAGACTTGGTTTGCCGGACGATATATGTGTTGAAGCAGGGGAGAATGTTAACTTTGATGTATTTGCAACCGATGAAGATGGGGATCCTGTAAAACTAGAAGTTTTTTCTGTCGTGTTATATTTTCCAGATTCGCCAGCTACTTACAGCCCAAGTCCACCAGTTTTTCAAACTCAACCTGGCACACTTAATTTTGATTGGAATACGACCTGCGACCAAGTTCGTGAACAGCCTTATTTGGTAACTTTTAAAGTAACAGATCAACCCGATGCAGGTGTTCCTCTGGTAGAGTTTGGTACAGTAAATGTAATTGTGGTGGCACCAGCACCTCAGAATTTGCAGTCAACTGTTAACTCCGATCGTACAATTGACCTTTCTTGGGATAACTATTCATGCTCTAATGCAGAAAAAATTCAAATTTGGAGAAGAGTTGATACGTACCCGCTTTCTCCTGATGAATGCGATACAGGTATGCCTGATTATGCAGGTTATACATTAATTGATGAAGTTCCTATCAACGTATCTAGTTACAAAGATGATAACAATGGAAATAAACTAGCCTTTGATGCAAATTATTGTTATCGTTTAGTAGCTGTTTTTCCTTCTCCTCAAAATGGAGAAAGCTATGTATCTACTGAAACCTGTGGAATTATAAAGGCAGATGGCCCTGCTATAACCCATGTTACTGTGGATAAAACAGATTTTAATAATGGTGAAATTACGGTAAGTTGGCGAGGGCCGTTTGAAATAGACCAAGTGTTATTTCCTCCTCCTTATTCTTACGAGTTATGGAGAGGGACAGGCTTTGAAGGTGATATAGGTATAAAAGTAATGAGTGTTTCTGCGGATACTACATTCGTTGATACTGGATTAAACACCTCAGAAACACCTTATCACTATACAGTAAAATTATTCGATAATAATAGTACCGAAATTAGATCAACTGCGGCTTCGTCTGTTTATAACGAACCAACAGCTCTTACAGGAGCAATAGAACTTAATTGGTCTGCCAATGTACCTTGGTCTAATAATACAGCAACCTATAAGTACCATTATATTTACAGAGATAGGGTAGATACTTCAGAACCAGAAAAATTAGTACTGATTGATAGTGTGGATGTAAATCGTGAAGGGTTCTTTTACCATGACAATGGAAGTTTTAACGGTGAAGAATTAAGTGATCAGTTATTGTACTGTTATTATGTTAAAGTATTTGGCTCTTATGGTAATCCAAATATTGATGCCCCACAAATTAACCTGTCTCAAATAATTTGTGCTCAGCCAAACGATACTATTATTCCTTGTCCGCCAGAACTGTTTTTAACAACACCTGATTGTAATGAAGTTTTTTTAGACAGGGGTTGCGGTTTTAATGGTTTTTTTAATAGCTTAAATTGGAATAAATCTATTGCGGTTGAAGAAGAAGAATGTGATTTGGAAGATGAGATTAAAGGATATAATGTTTACTTTTCTTCAACAGGTGCAGATGAAACGTTTGAGAAAATTGATTTTGTGAAAGACACCACATTTTTGGACACCAACTTATTTTCATTTGTTGGTTGCTACTATATTACCGCAGTAGATAGATCGAATAATGAAAGCATTCCTAGCAATACAGTTTGTAATGATAATTGCCCTTATTATGAGCTTCCAAATGTTTTTACACCCAATGGAGATGGTTCCAACGATGTATTTAGGCCATTTGATGAGTTTTCTGATCAAGAGAATTCAACATGTCCTCGTTTTGTAAATTCCGTTAAATTTATTGTATTTAACAGGTGGGGAGTGGCAATTTATACATATCAAAGTGGAGGTGAAAATTCAATCTTAATCAATTGGGACGGAAGAGATAATGGAGGGGAGCTATTGCCTAGTGGGGTATATTTTTATGCTGCAGAGGTGGAATTTGACCTAAGAAGACCAGAGGATAGAAATCAAAGGCTTACGGGGTGGGTTCATATTCTATATTAAGGGAATCTCTATTAATTCATTTCTTTACTCACGTTTTTTTATTTTTTTTAAAATAGGAATTCGTGATGTGCTTCGCAATTCAAAAAACAAAAAGAAATAATGAGTTGCAAGGCATATTTTTTTGAATAGCCAAAGCTATTGAAAAAAAATATAACGCAGTCAAATCGTTGTTTATCTTTGTTCCCGAAGGGTTTTTATCCCAATTTTTATCGGGACTGCTTCAAAATTTATTGTGTTATCCCGATGGCTATCGGGAAGTATTGCCTGAAAAAAACTATGAAATTTTGATGCGAATGAATTAATAGAGGTTCCCTTAAACAAAAGAGGCATCCGTTTTTCTTCCAAAGAATATTCGAAAAGGATTATTC
>CAZZML010000127.1:0-8068 GCA_964654735.1 uncultured Roseivirgaceae bacterium
GTGTCTTTCTAAGATATTCTTAATGTTAGATTTTTACTCGGATGACAGTATTTAAAATTAAAACAAGAGCGACATGTTTTTCTAAGAAAGGCCGGTTTTTAACAAAAAATGAAATTTTACCTAATTAGTGCCTCTAAGAAAACACAACAAAATTAATTTCATTTTGTAAAAATCGTCTGTTTTCTTACAGGCACTAATTATTTACTTGAAACCTATCATATTACTATACCACAACAAGTCCATTTACGGTAGTATCAATCTTAGATGGGTGGAGGAGAAACCCATTGAGGATAATGTATTTAATAACATTGGAACGATCTACCAATAAGAAATTAGCTTTGCCATCAAATTTTATAGCTTGTGCTTCTTGTATTTTACGAGGATGTACAAGGTTAATAGGAAACGGAACATGAGATTCAAACGGAACATCTTGGGTGATTAAAAATAGTATGCCTTGTCGTAGGAGTCGCTTAACAGAAACCATTGATAGTTCTTCTAGTTTGTTTACCAAAATAGATTTTCCAGAAACTGCTTTTAAGCCTTTTGTTTTTATCGTTTCAAAGCCATAATGAGCTGAAAGGTTGCCAATGTCCTCAAGCATACCCACGGAATAATAACTAGGGGCTTCTAATGCGTGTTCAGTTCTGTTAATGCCTAAATCAACTTTTGCTTCTGACTTGTCTCCAATGCTTACATTTTTAATGAGTACATCAAATAATTTAGTATCAATCGCAGGAATAAAGGCATAATCCTTGATTGAGTATTTAGTAAAGCTATTATCAACAATCAGTTGAAAGGCTGATAACAAAGCTAAAAAATTGAGTTTTCGAATAGTCTCTTTTTCCATATCATTTGCCATCCAACCTGATTCTACTAATATCGTGCAAACTCCCTTGGCTTGGATATTATCCCCAAATGCTCGAAAACCGTAAGTATCATCGTATAAGCCAACTCCCTCAGGAATATAACTTTGTAACACATTATTCATTCCTGCAATTAGCTGCATTGCCTTTTTTCGGGTACTATTCACCTCCCTTCCCATATTATAAGCTGGTGCTAAAAAAGACATGCTTGAAGGCACTTCTGTGTCTTTTACATTATAAAACCTACGCTGGTCATGTAGATTAAAAGCAAAATCAGGTTTAAACTCATCTACAATGTCCATTAGCAACTTACCCTCAGGGGTTTGTAGTGCTATTGCATCACGGTTCATATCAATCTCGGTGGCAGTTCTGCGCTGAAAGCGATTGGTGCCATCGGGGTTTAGCATTGGGATAAATTGAATGGTAAGTTTTTGTGCTAGTTCCTTCCGGAAAGAGTCAAATTCATCATTAGCAGTAAGAAATTTCAAAATATCTAAAATAGCTCGTGTAGCGACAGATTCGTTACCGTGCATTTGGCTCCATAAAAGCAACTTGGTTTTGCCTTTCCCAAATGTTACACTTTTTATAACTCTTCCTTCTTCTGAGAACCCAATTTCTTTAAAAGTGAACTGCTTTTCTCCCTCAAATTTATCAAGAGCATTTATAAAGGATTGGTGAGTAAATCGGTTGGTGATAATTTGACCAACATGGTAGTTTTTGTATTGGGTAGTTGCTTTAATTACAATTTCTATTCTTTGGGTAGCCATAGCTTCAAAAATAGACAATTAACATGTATAGCTTAGCTACAGGATAAACTGAAATCCTATCTTCACACCAAAATCATTGATAGTAGGGTCGTTGGTGTATGTAAGACGGTGGAAGAAATCAACTCGAATTATCTTAAAAATATTTTCTATACCATAGGCTACTTCTACATAAGGCAAATTGGTTTCTAACACACCAAACTGTTTAATTTCATTACCATTTGAATCTAAAATTGGTACAATAATATCTAAATTTTCTTGTCGCATGCCTCCATACAGAACCTTGGCTTCTCCTACCAACCGGAGTTTTAAAGCTCTTAATAAGGGTATATGATTTAAAATTTTTCCTTCGAAATGGTGACGGTAACTCATTGATACAAACCTATCGGAGGTAAATTCAAAGTTATCCATAAGGTTATAGGTAAAGGCCGTGTAAAATGGTGTTTCATTGCCCCAGTGATTTCTTAATAAGGGATAAGGTACATTACCAAATACATACTCTCCTTCAATCTTTAAAAACGAGGTGCCAAGTTCTCCCATTTTTAACTTTTTAATAAGCTCAAAGCCTAGTTTTTGATACTGCAAATCGCTATCAATCAAGGGCATGCCTGCAGTAAATTTTAATCGAACAATCGGAAAACGACCAATCCCTCCACTTACTCTATCATTATCATCTATTAAGTACTTTCTATCTTTTGCCCATTCAATCAGTAACCTTGCTTCTGTGGTAGTAATATTTGTTTTAATTACATCCTTGCGAGCAATATCCTTGTAATAACTAAACTCAAATAACGGATCTAGCTTGTCGTACCTAAGGGTTAATCGAGTGTTAACATCCCTAATTAACTGATTATCAAGTCTAAATTGTAGCTTTTTATGCTCAAAGGGTCTGCGCAATGTGCCCAAACGATTAAAGGCATAGAATGCACCTTCATCGTTTATGTCTCTATAAGTAAAATAAACAGGATCAATATCATGCCTTATTTCTACTCCCATTTTTACCCAAGGTTTTCGAGATAGCACATAATCGACTCCTGCCTTATATTTCCATTTTTCATCTTTAAACCCGTAACCAATAAGGCCTTTAAATATCCATTTATTACTAAATTGAAAGGTTGTTTCTCCTCCAAAACCCAAGCGAAGTCCTTCAATATCATTAAACGATAAGAAAAGAGGATATGGCCCAACTCTAAATTTATTAAAACGATAATAGCCACTATAAGCAAATTTAGCCATATCTATATACGTTTTAATCGAAGGAATTTTCTTTAGTGTATCCACCATTTGGTACACATTTATTTCGCTTTTAGTGAGGCTCTCGTGCCTACTTTCTTTCCAATACAAGTCATCGCTCATTCTAACTTCTTCATCCATTTCAACTGGTAGGCGGTAGAATGATTCATTTCTTGGCTGATTAACTACAAAATTTTTATTGGAGATATAAAACTTAGCTAAGAGGCCTGCCACCTCCTCTGTAGGTTGGGCTACATCAATAAGAACTCTGGTTTTAGACGGCAACCAAGGCCCTGCTTTGGTTCTAGTAAGCTCTTGCTTTATATTTATTTTTTCGATGTAGTTAAGGTTAGCTTTTTTTCCAACTGATACATCTATTTGCTTTAGAGCATATTCACTTTTAGTTACCCAAATGGTTCCCTTAAAAGCAAGGTCGTTTTTTCGTTTAGGCTCAAAATCTAACCGGTACGTAAAATCATCCCCTATCATTATGCTATCTATTAAGTAAAAATGATAGACTCCTTTCCAACCATTGGCCAGTGGAGAAACAAACTCCTTCTCGATGATGGTCATATAGTTTCGGTAAAAATTATACTCTTGGTAGGTGGAGCCTACAATTTGAGAGGTAAACGTACCATCGGTTAAGCCCAACCCCGTTACCTTGGTTTTAAGAATATATTCATGGCGCATATCAGGGTTGTTACGCACATAATAGTTAGAAATGGCTTCGGAGAAAAATATAGGCAAGATGGGTCGCCCATTTTCGCCAGCAATAATCTCGATACTATCAAGCACATGTACTATTTTTTTTATATGCTTGTTTTGCTTAAACTTATCGGTAATATTATCAACATCTGCCTCAATTTTGGTATAGCTTTCGTACTCATAGGCCGATAAAGAGCGCTTATCATTTAGTTTTTTATTTTTAACCACATTTCGCATTATGGCAAAAGCAGGGTTTTCTTTCGCAACAAAAACAACTTCTTCCAAGTTTAGAATTTCTTCCGTTAACTGAAAATCAATATTCTGTTCTATTCCTTGCTTAATAGGTAAAGTTTTTTGTTTGTAACCAATATAACTTGCTACAACAGAATCTGCCTTTTGGGCGATTTCAATTCGATAGGTACCATCAAACTCAGTGGTGGCACCTATTGTTGTACCTTTAAAAATAACATTGGCAAATGGAATGGGGTCACCATTATCCGCATCTTTAATTTTACCATACACAATAGTTTTTTGGCCAAACCCTGTTAGGCTTGCTAAAAATGTTAAAATAATATATATACTAAAAAATTTCAAGGGTAGTCTAAAAGCTAAGAGTATTTAAGAGAGTGCAAAATAATGTTAATTTAGTATTGGAGACAAACCAAAAAAATAGAATTTAATCAGGAGACAACTCAAGTTAACAGATAAAGGTCGACTAGCGCCTTTATTCTAGCAAAAAACTCACGTAATCTTACATTACTTGAATCATTTAGAGGTAACCTTTTGGTGCTCATAACCTGCGCATTAAGATTAAAGTAATTACAGATAAATAAGGCTCGGTACCCATGAAACTCTTGAGTAATAATAGTAAATTTTTTGAGCCCAAACTCTTTCTCTGCGTTCTTAATAGATTCAATTGTCCTAAATCCAGCAGTGTCAAGTAATATTTTATCTCTTGGAACTCCCATATTAACAAGGGCAGTTTCCATCATTAATGGCTCATTATAGTACTTGGTGCGGTTATCTCCACTCACAATAATTTTATTAATTTTTCCGGTTTTAAACAACTCTTTGGTTGTTATCATACGTTGAACAAAAAACTCGTTTTCGCTACCGTTTCTGTTCCGATTGCTCGTGCCCAATACAAGACCAACTTCATTATAAGGAACATTTTCTATTGAGTTAAACATTTGGTCTTTGGTGGAAATCACCATCCATATATTTATGGCTATCATTATAGCCAATATTGATACGATAATTCTTTTTAGTATTTTCAAGCCTTAGGGTTTGTTTGTTTTACGATTCAACCAAGCTTAATCAGCAACGTTACTTATACGTAAAAATTCGCGCTCAAGTATATCGAATCTTGCAATTATATTTTTATACCACTCCAAGGTAAGGGTATCTTTTTCATTATCAGAAAGCTGCCAATCAATTTTCAATGCTCGTATTTTATTGGAGAGCTCAAATAAACATATAGCCACACTTACCGAGATGTTGAAATTTTCGGTAAACCTAACCATGGTGTCGAGTTCGTTTACTCATCACCTCCTTGATTAACCCGCATTATTCATGGAGATTCTATTCCAAGCTCTAATTGCTTCAAAATCAAGCACGTCCATCCATTTTGATACTCATCGTGGTGTACCACGATTGCGTGTCAAAATCAATGTTAAGCACTTGATTTTATTGCACTTAGAACTTTCATTGCCAATTCCCATGAATAATGCGGGTTAAGGCTTTCTTATGATCGCTAACATAAGGAGCTAGAAACTTGGTTAAAGCTACAGGATTACTCATTTAAAAAAGTTCTAGTGTAGTACCCACTTCATAATCTCCTCCACCTTCTTTTTTCGGTGGTTTCGGTGGTTTTGGAGCAGATTTTGTTGTAGGCTTTTCTTCTTCAACAGCTTTAGTTTCCTCAACTATCTTTGTTTCAGACTCTACAACTGGCTCTTTAACCACCTCCACAGAAAATTCTGTTTCCGTTTGTACGGGTTCTACAACTTCCAATTCAGGCTCAATGAATACCACTTTCTTAACTTGATGTGATGACAAACGATTGCCAACGGCTTTCCAACCTTTTACATCAATTAAATCTGAAGCTTGAACAGTAATAGTTTCTTTCTCCTTGGTTTTTCCTTTTACCAAATCCATTTTTAGCGCAGGATTAGGATGCACAGAAAGAGCTACTAATTTTGACCCGGCCGTTTCACTGATTAAACTATACTTTTTACCAGTAGTATTGGTTTCTATTTGGAATCGTTTGATAAAATGGTTCTTAGTTTTTCCATCCTGATGAACTAAAGACACCACCAAGTCGGAGTCAAGCCTTTTAATTATACTAATTTTATCAGGTTCATAGTGGTTAGATAACTCGTAAGAAGTGAGTTCGAATTGACCATCTCTAAATAAGACCAGAATTCGGTCTTCTCCATCAAAGTTACCTATAAGCTCTCCTCTCGATTCTTTATTAAGACGACCCACTGATGCATCGTACCAAATATCTATGCCAGATAATGTAGAAACTCCTTCGGATTTAAACTCTACCTTGCGAATTGGGTATTTGGTTAAAATATTACCTCCAGCACCACGGCCTTTTATTTCTATGGAGGCAAAATCAAAATCGAATACTTTAGTTCTGGCACTACAGCCCGAAGTTAGTTTAATAGTTACAACTTCTGCTTCTCCATTAGGGTTAGCACTAAAATAGAGCACTTTAGAACCCTTTACTCCTTTGGTTAAATGGTACTCTTTATCACGAGTTACACCCAATACATTAAAGCGTTTCACCATATTTCTTCCAGAGCCTGCATCCACATAAATAAGGTTATAAACCATACGCTCATCGTTCTTTTTCCAAACACCTACGTGCAAAATATCTTTGCCCATAAATATTTTTTCAGAGATACGTGAAACCATACAAACACCATCTTTTCTAATAACGATGATATCATCAATATCGGAACAATCGCATACAAACTCATCTTTTTTAAGGCCATAGCCGATAAATCCATCCTTACGATTTACATAGAGCTTCTGATTATTAGCCACTACCGAAGTAGCTCTAATTTCATCAAAAGTTTTTATCTCTGTCTTACGCTCTTTCCCTTTGCCGTATTTATCTAACAACCTATTAAAATGGGCAATAGCATAATCCGTGAGATTCTCTAAGTGATACGCCACTTGTTTAAGTTCTTCTTCGAGCTTATTCATTTGCTCATCAGCCTTAAAGGCATCAAATCTAGAGATTCGCTTGATCTTAATTTCTGTTAAACGAACAATGTCATCTTCGGTAATTTCTCTATAAAATTGAGGTTTAAATGGGGTTAGGCCTGTGTCGATCGTTTTAATAACAGCTTCCCAGGTTTCACACTCTTCAATATCTCTATAAATTCTATTTTCGATAAATATTTTTTCCAGAGATGAGAACAATATCTTCTCTAATAATTCAGCTCTTCTTATTTCAAGTTCTTGTTTAAGAAGGTCAACTGTTTGATGGGTATTAATTTTTAAAATTTCATTTACCGATAAAAACATCGGTTTGTCTTCCACAATAACACAAGCATTAGGCGATAATGAAATTTCGCAATCGGTAAATGCATAGAGTGCATCTATGGTAACATCTGGCGACATTCCAGGAGCTAAACTCACAGCAATTTCTACATCTTTTGCCGTATTATCAATTACTTTTTTAATCTTAATTTTTCCCTTATCATTAGCTTTAATAATAGAGTCTATAATTGAGCTGGTGGTAGTAGCATACGGAATATCTTTTATGATAATTTCCTTTTTATCAACCACTTCAATTTTTGCACGCACTTTAACTTTACCGCCTCTTTCTCCTTGTTTATAATCCGAAATATCTACCATTCCACCTGTAAGAAAATCAGGGTAAATCTTAGGGTTTTTACCTTTTAATATATCAATAGAAGCCTTTACTAATTCGATAAAATTATGAGGCAATATTTTGGTGGAAAGACCAACGGCAATACCATCTACCCCTTGAGTTAAGAGTAATGGAAATTTTACAGGCAATGCAATTGGTTCCTTTTTACGACCATCGTACGAGAGTTGCCAATCCGTAGTTTGCCCGTTAAATGCTACATCTAACGCAAATTTGGACAAGCGCACCTCTATATATCTAGGGGCGGCAGCTCTGTCTCCTGTTCGTATATCGCCCCAGTTTCCTTGAGTTTCAAAGAGTAATTCTTTTTGACCTAGGGTAGTTATTGCATCACCAATGGCAGCATCGCCATGAGGATGATACTGCATAGTTGTACCAATAACATTGGCTACTTTATTAAACCGACCATCGTCCATTTCTTTCATGGCATGCATTATTCGCCTTTGTACGGGCTTTAATCCATCATCAATGGCTGGTACAGCTCTTTCTAAAATTACATACGATGCATAATCTAGAAACCAGTTTTCGTACATGCCCGATAGAGGCACAACAGTGTGTGAATCCTCGTGGTGTGGGTTGTTGGTTAATTCTTCTTC
>CAZZML010000128.1:0-7977 GCA_964654735.1 uncultured Roseivirgaceae bacterium
AGGCAGTTTTTCATTTGCCCGGTAGCCGTAACTCTAATACGGTTGCAAGAACTACAGAACGTACGTGTATGGGCAGCAATAATACCAACTCTTCCCTTATGCCCCTTAATGGAATACTCTTGAGCAGTAGTGCCATGTTCAAATGTAAGAGAGGTTAATGTAGGTAAACTTGATTCTAAAGTTTCTAAAATCTTTTTATGATTATACCCAATGGTATTCCTCGCACCTTTACCGTTAAAGGGCATTTCTTCAATATAACGTACGGTTACATTATCATTTTTAGTAAGCAGAGCCATCGGAACAATGTCTTCAATATTTCTGCCTTCCATTACTACCATATTTACAGATAGTTTTATGCCGGCATCTAATACCGAATTATAAGTTTCCATGGCCTGATCAAAAAAATCTCTTCGGGTAATCTTATTGAATTTTTCTTTATTAAGGGTATCTAAGCTTAAGTTAATTGAAGTGATTCCGATTTCCTTTAAAAAAGAAATATGTTTACTTGCCACAGAACCATTGGTAGTGATGGCTATTTTATCTAATCCTTCAATTTTTGTGAGGCGTTTTAAAAACCCATAAAAATTTCTACGAACAAATGGTTCTCCACCAGTTAGTCTTATTTTAGTAACACCGAGTTGAACAAAAATACGGGTGAGCCTGAGCATTTCTTCGTAGGAGAGAAGGTCCTGGCGAGGCACATAGTCGATTCCCTCTGCCGGCATACAATAGAAGCACCTTAGGTTACACCTATCTGTAATTGCAAGTCGTAAATACTCTAATGGGCGACCGAAGCTGTCAGTTATGCTATTATGCATTTTAAAAAAATAAATTAGTGTTCATTACCAATGAGGGTATTAACTTCTGATTTTAGCAAAGGGATGTGTTTGGAAATAATAGCCCAAATGTTTTCATCTGAGATGTTATCATACGCATGAATTATTTGATTTCTTAAACTGATAATGGCTTTTGCGTTTTTAAGAGGAAAATTTGAGTTTAGTTTTAAAATACGATTTACCGCCTCTCCAATTATTTCTAAGTCACGTTCTATAGCTATTTTTAAAACAATGTTAGATTGGTATTGCTTAAAGTCTCTTGGAAAAGAATTAAAATAACCATCAATCTCAAGGATTGCACTTTTTATATCAAAGAGCCATTTGAGTATCTCTTTTTCTATCATATATAAGTGTTTTAGTTTGGTTAATTGAGTGTTTTAGGATTGGATTTTTTACAGTTTGAACTTCAATCAAATCAACATTTCTTGAAAGCAGTAATTTCAAATGTTCTTTAAAATTCATGTAGTTGTCAAAATGATCTAAAAGTGGCACGCCCGAAAAGTGGACTAAAAAATCAATGTCGCTCTTAGTATTAAAACGTTCGGTTAATACCGAACCAAAGGCATACAATTTAGATACCTTATACTTTGTTGAAAGTTGGCGAATTTCCTCTTTATGTTTTTTTATCAAATTCATGTAGTGCAAAGATAATCAATTAACAAAATTCACTATAAAAGGCTCTTTGCTACCTTTTCATAGCCGCCAGCCTAATTTTGGTCAACCTATTCTTAGTATCTAGCGGAAATTCAGCTTTCATCATCCAGTCGTAATAGGAGGGCTCCTTAGCAAATACATCGGAAACGAGTTTGCCTTTGTGCTTTCCGAAGTTAAAAACGACTTCATTATCCTTATTATATGCTAGTCGGCCGGCTAAGTCAACCACATTATTAAAGGTAAGTTGGTGGAGTGTATCCATATTGTTTTCGATGGTGCCAATGGTTTTTCCTAGATTATTTGTTACTTCCTGACCATCGTATTTTACGACTTGTGCTTCTAGTACCTCAAGGGTTGCTAGTGTATCGGCTTCAGCACCGTGGGCTCCCACCAAGTCTTTATCGCAGTAAAACTTATAAGCTGCTGATAAAGTGCGTTTTTCCATCATATGGAAAATTCGTTGCGCATCAATCAATTTTCTATTGGACACATCAAACTCTACATCAGATCTTAAAAACTCCTCCGCTAAAATGGGCACATCAAATTTAATGGAGTTAAACCCTCCTAAGTCACAACCCTCAAGCCATTTGGCTAAGTTTTTAGCAACTGATTTAAACGTTGGGGCATCTGCTACATCTTTATCGTAAATGCCATGCACCAAGCTTGATTCAATTGGGATTGGCATAGCAGGGTTAATGCGCATGGTTTTAACCTCTTTTTCACCATTTATATGTACCTTAACAAAGGAATATTCAACAATTCGGTCGTTGGCAATAGAGGTTCCTGTGGTTTCTAAATCGAATACAACCAACGGGTTTTTTAAATGAAGTGGCATAAGTTATGAAAAAAGAGATGTGAAATCGAGCCCGCCAAAATTGCCGGAACTCATTAATAAAAGGGTAGTGTTTGCTTGTTCTATAGGTTGTAGCTCAGCTTTAAGCTCATCTGTGTTATTAACGATAATAATATCATTTTGACCAAAGGCATTTTCAATATCACCGTTGCTAATGGGTGCAAGGTTTTTAATGGCAATGGCCTCAGGATCAACAAAAACAATGGCTTTATCGCACTTTGCCAAACTGTTTTTATAATGAGGCAAAAAATCTTTATTTAGGCTGCTATACGTATGTAATTCCAACACACCCACTAATGATTTTGAGTTGTCTTGCGCCTTAACAGCTTCAGTAGTGGCTTTTACTTTAGAAGGAGCATGTGCATAATCACGATAGATGGTAAAGCTATTTTTTTTCAAAAGTTCATCAAGTCTTAAAGATGGTAATTCAAAAGATTGAATGGCTTCGATAAATTCTTCTTTGGTTATTCCTAATCGAATGAGCACTTCTCTGGCTGCAGCCATATTCGATAAATTATGTTTCCCAAAAACTTTTATTTGAACCTCATTATTTTTTGATTGCAAATAGGTAATGCCATTTTTTATGGTATGTTCAAGCGTTGTAAAAGGGAGGTAATTAATATCTAACCCTTCTGTTGCTCCAAGATTTTTTGCATTACTGTCCTCTTCATTATAAACCAACGACCCCGCCTTGGGAGTAGAAACAGTAAATTTTCTAAACTGTTCAATATAGTCTTCTTCGGTTTTAAACACATTTATATGATCCCACGCAATGCCACTAATTACACCAATATGATGTTGATACCTTAAAAATTTAGGGGTCGGATCTATGCGAGAAGAAAGATATTCATCCCCTTCAATTATTATTACCGGTGCTTCAGATAACTGTACCCTATTTTCAAATCCAACTACATCAGCGCCTATTACGTAATCAAACCTTTTATTATAAAACTTAAGAACATGCATAAGCATAGAAGTGATGGTGGTTTTACCATGGCTGCCACCCACCACAATTCGTTGTTTGTTTTTACATTGTTGATATATAAATTCCGGGAATGAATAAATTGTTAAACCTAATTCTTGCGCTTTTAATAATTCAGGATTGTTCTTTTGCGCATGCATGCCAAGTACAATAAAATCGATTGTATTTGAAATAGAATCAGGACTCCATCCAGCTTCAACATGTAAGCCTGCTTTTTCTAAAGCAGATTTGGCAGGGTCAAAATACTGGTCATCAGAGCCAGTAACATTAAACCCCTGCTGTTTAAGTGCAATGGCAAGCGCATGCATTACGCTACCACCCATTGCTATTAAATGTATATTTTTACTTGTTTGCTGCATAGATTCCAAAAATAGAATTATCCATTGATAATTGACAATATATAATTACCAATTATCAAGATTAATCCTCATTATCAATTCAATCTTCATCAAAAAGCATGTTGTTAAGCAAGTTTTGAAGCTCACGTAACGTATTTCTATCATGTTGAGATCGAGCTAGGGCAATTCCTTTTTCTAGCACTTCTTTCGCTTCATTAATTTTTGATTCCTCTATGAGCAGCTCTGCTACTTGGTAATACGTGGCCAAATAGCTAGAGAAATATTTGAGCAAATGCTCTAAATGCTCTTTACACTTTATTGGATTAGTAGCCTTATACTCCATAGCCAACGCATACCAGTTAAAAGGATCCTCAGGTTCCGACTTTAAAAAAGATTTAAGAATTGAAATACGCTCATTAATCATAGAAAGTCATTATAAAATAAAAGCAAATTAACTAACTTCGCCCCTATAAACCTGAGTTGAATATGAAAGTTTCGTTTATAGCTGACAAGGATTCTTAGGTTGAAATTAAATTAAAAACAAAGTTTAATTAACGAAGTATATATAAATGAAAATTCTGGTATGTATAACCCACGTTCCTGACACCACCTCAAAGATTTCCTTTACTGATGGAATAAAATTTGATAGTACTGGTGTACAATACATTATAGGCCCTTACGATGATTATGCCATTGCACGAGCCGTAGAACTTAAGGAGTCGAATGGAGCTGCTATTACCGTGCTTAATGTTGGAGGTGCAGAAACCGAGCCTACCATTCGAAAAGCATTGGCAATTGGAGCTGATGAGGCTGTTCGAGTAAATGCGGATCCTATTGATTCATTATTTGTAGCACAGCAGATAGCGCATGTTGCTAAAGGTGGTGGTTATGATCTTATTTTAATGGGTCGAGAATCGATCGATTATAATGGAGGCCAAGTACACGCTATGGTTGGAGAACTGCTAGGTATTCCTTCTATATCTCCTGTTATGAAACTAGACATTGACGGCACTAAAGCTAGTATGAGCCGTGAAATTGAAGGTGGAAAGGAATTTTTAGAGGCTGAAATGCCATTTGTAGCTGGTTGTCAAGAGCCTATTGCAGAATGGAAAATACCTAATATGCGTGGTATTATGACGGCTAGAACAAAACCTTTAAACGTGGTTGAACCTGTTTCGGAAGATGCTGCCATCACCTATGGTACGTACGAAATGCCTCCTGCCAAAGGTGGAGTTAAAATGGCCGATTCTGTTGACCAACTGGTTGATATGTTAAAAAACGATGCCAAGGTTTTATAATTTATTAGAATAAGAAAATTTTATTATGTCAATATTAGTAGTAATAGATAGCGCAGACGGAATCGTGAAAAAAGCTTCGAGAGAAGCGGTAAGTTATGCATCGCAAATAGGAGGCGATGTTATTGCCTTGTCGTTAGGAGATACACCTGAAAGTGAATTAGCAAGTGTAGGAAAGAATGGAGCATCTAAAGTAATTCAGGTAGCAGGTGAATTTAATTCCATTCAGGAAACAGCAACCGCTGTAGCTGAAATAATGGATAGTGCTGGAGCCGATACCCTTGTGTTAGCACAATCGGCCAAAGCGAGTGCTGTTGGAGGTAGAGTTGCTGTAAAACTAAGTGGAGCAATGGCTTCTAATGTAGTTTCTTTACCAGATACAAGCAATGGATTTGTAGTAAAAACGAGTATTTTTTCAGGTAAAGCTTTTGCCAGTGTAACTTTACATAAGGACAAAAAAGTGCTTGTGGTAAACAAAAATACAGTAGATATAAAAGAAGATGGAGGAGATGCCACAGTAGAATCCGGTTCAGTAAACATTCCTGATTCTGATAAAAACATTACGATTACTGGTCAGGAAAAAGCAAGTGGTGATATTTTATTAACCGATGCCGATATTGTGGTTTCGGCCGGAAGAGGACTTAAAGGCCCAGAAAATTGGGGAATGATAGAAGACCTGGCCAAAGCATTAGGAGCGGCAACAGGTTGTAGCAAGCCAGTATCTGATATGGATTGGCGACCTCATAGTGAGCACGTTGGCCAAACAGGTATTAAGGTAGCTCCAACATTATACATTGCTGTAGGTATATCAGGTGCTATTCAACATTTAGCCGGGGTAAATTCTTCTAAGTACATTGTGGTAATTAATACTGATGAAGAAGCTCCGTTTTTTAAAGCTGCTGATTATGGCATTGTGGGTGATGCATTTGATGTAATACCTAAGCTAACAGAAGCCATTAAATCGTTATAATTTTTAGTTAGTGGATAAAATTAAGTTAGATATTTTAGGGCTTTCGTCTAGCCAGTCACAAAGCGGGTCATTTGCTTTGGTTCTTGGAGAAGAGAAAGGGGAGAGACGATTGCCCATTATTATTGGAATGTTCGAAGCGCAAGCCATTGCCATTGAAATTGAAAAAATTATTCCGAACAGACCAATGACACACGATTTGTTTAAATCGTTTGCACACCAATTAGATTTTACGGTAGAAGAAATTATTATCTACGATTTAAAGGAAGGTGTGTTTTTTGCTCGAATTGTGTGTAAAAACAATGTTAAAACGATAGAAATAGACTCTAGGCCTTCTGATGCCATTGCCATTGGCTTGCGATTTGGGGCGAAAATTTATACGTACGAAAAGATTTTAGATGAAGCTGGAGTTGTTTTATCTGAAGATGATGAAGAAATAGACCTTAAAGAGTCTGCCCAAAAAAAAGAGGCCCAAGAGCCGGGAGTAGTTAAGAAAGAAAAAACAATTAAAGACTTTTCTATTAAAACACTTAATAAAATGCTGAATGAGTCACTTGAAAAAGAAGATTATGAGCAGGCTGCTAAAATTAGGGATGAGTTGAGTAAAAGAAATTAAGCACAATTACACTTTGTTTTACATTAAATTTAAATTTAATGTAAAACGAGTTGATTAAATAAGAGATTAACAGGGCGGGTTCAAATCCTTTAATAGCCAAGTTTGATGATATATTTACTTGATTCAACTTGTTTATTGTGCAATGTGCTATACGGTTTTTACTAAAGAGTACCTCTTTAACTGGCAACTTAGCGTTACATTAAAATTAAATTATGGCAACCCAGTACCAATCTATATCGGAGAAATTAGCCTCTTTTATTAAAAAACAAAAAATCTATTTTATTGCTACAGCTACAGAGCAAGGGAAAGTAAACCTATCGCCTAAGGGAATGGATAGTTTTAGGGTGTTAGCTCCTAATAGAGTAATGTGGCTAAATTTTACAGGTAGTGGCAATGAAACGGCTGCTCATCTCTTAAAAAGCAATCGAATAACCATAATGTTTTGTTCGTTTGATACCAAGCCACTTATTCTCCGACTTTATGGTACGGCCAAAAGCATACATCCCAAAGACGAGGATTGGGCTAAATGTATATCCCTTTTTCCTGAGCAAAATGGTGGTCGGCAATTAGTTGATGTACATGTGGAGATGGTACAAACTTCTTGTGGGTTTGCTGTTCCTTTTATGGACTACAAAGGGGAACGCAACACCCTCCAAAAATGGGCTATTAAAAAAGGAGAAGAGGGAATAAAAGAGTACTGGCTAGAAAAAAATAGGGTTAGTTTAGATGGATACCCTACGGGAATTTAATCAAGTACTGTTACAATTAATTCTCCATTTAACCATTTGCTCCAGGCTTTATCAAAACCGTGAATTTTGTTGGTGATAGTATTGGTAGAGTCAACTATGGGTTTATCATAATTTACCCATTCAAAAATACCCCCAAGCATATTGGTTACGTTGGTAAAGCCATTGGCTTTTAGTTGCTCAGTCACTTTTTCACTCCTATAGCCAATAGAGCAATACACGATTATAGGCTGGTTTTTGCCAATATTATTAACACGAGTTAAGTTAAAGTCGTTATAACCAACCCATTTTGCACCTTCAATTTTGCTCACCTCGTACTCGTTTAGCTCTCTTGCATCTAAATATATAACCGAGCTATCGTAGGGCATAGATTTGGCTTCCATTTCAGGTACTGAGTGTGTTAATAAGCCGTTTAGCATTTTATCGAATTGTTTTTGCTTATACCCTTCTTGTGCTTGAACGAAAGTAGATAGAAGTAATAGAATTATAATAGGAACCTTACTCATTTGATTTTTTCAAGTACTGTAGTTTTTTTTCTTTGTGATACTCCGAGCTTTTTTGTGTACCGATTTGTATAAGAATGGTAGCGGATTTTAAAACACTAGTGTCAAGTCAAGCATATTTTAGCCGAACCCCCGAAAGCTTTCGGGGACCTTTTTGCCCTATACTTCTTTAAAAAACACTTCCGTA
>CAZZML010000129.1:0-7957 GCA_964654735.1 uncultured Roseivirgaceae bacterium
CTCTGGGCTCTACCGAGCCCAATTCTACTACTTTTCCAAAAGTCAGAGGGTGACTTACTTCAATTTGGTAAGTAAGTCACCTCTGACTACGTAAGGGCAAGTTATCAAAATAGATAATAGGGGCTTGCCCATGGAGGAACTGAGTTCGGGATAAGTTGTTTATGATAATTTCGCTTAAAGCTGACAGCATTCCTTATCCCGAACTTAGGTTAATAGTACATTTTGCTAACACTCGCCCAAACTTCATAGGATGATAGTGCCAAATTGGAAGGTTTAGGCTTTAAACTAGCTCCGCCAAATCTTCGATTTGGGCATGAATATTTTGATTTAGTTGCCCAAATCAAAAATCGGTCTCATTGGGTCACAAAAATTTTGTATTTTTAAATCTCTACGCATTTTAGCGTAACCGTAAGTAATTATGACAAACAATTGAGTAATCAAAAAGAAAATACAATTCGGATAAACAATGTAAAAACACACATTGAGAAAAATGTTACGGAAAATCTGCCTTTGGCAGAACTAGCATCCGTTGCTAATTTTTCTCCTTTTCATTTTCAAAAAATATTCAAATCGATTGTTGGCGAAACTCCAAAACAATACATCAAAAGATTGCGACTCGAAGCAACAGCCCACCATATTGTGCTAAAACCAGAAACATCTTTATTAGAAGTTGCTATTCAGTATGGGTTCAACTCCTTAGAAGCATTTTCAAGAGCATTTAAAAATTACTATGGACTTAGTCCTGATATATTTAGAAAAAAAACTAATGAAGGGAAAACCGCTATTCTTCAATCAAAGACAAATGCTAGTAAAAAAAATGGCATAAATCCAACCTCTTTTCTGCCATCTGAAATTGATAAGGAATCAGAAAGTATAGATGTAAAAGTGGCAAAACTACCCCCCAGAAAGTTGATTTACACCTCTGTAACCTTAAAAGATATTGATACTGTTATAAATGGATATGAAAGAATAAAGCAGTGGGCGTTTGCAAGAGGCTTACTAAACGCAAACACTGAAATTTTTGCTCTAATGCGAGATTATCCTGCTTTTACAGCACTTGAAAAATGCAGATTTCTCACTTGTATTTCTGTTGATTCAAAACCTGATATTTCCGGAGAAATTGGCTACCAGGAAATTCCATCAAGAACCTATGCAACATTTAGAATTAATGGAGGGGTTGACGAGTTGGTTAAATCTGTAACCAAATTTGCTACACAATGGCTACCGGAAAGTGGATTTGAAATAAATCACGCTCCTGCAATCATTATTCCTCTTGATGATCCAATTACAAATCATCCACACGATATTTCTTATCAATTTTATCTTGCATTATCTCCAAAATAGAAACATCGCAAGAAATGTTAAACGCTTCGCAAGAAACGTGAAAATTAAGCAAATCGCCTAATATAATTTTGTATCAAATTTAAAACTTGAGATGCAAGATTATGAAAAAAATAATTTTTGTTCCGATAGCTATCGGAATGTTATTCCTTCTATCAGTCACTGCAATAGCCCAACAATTTACCCAAACTATTAAAGGAAAAGTAGTTGACCAAGACTCCGAAATTCCTTTGCCTTATGTTAATGTAATGCTACTGGATACTGACCCTATTATTGGCTCTATAACAGATGACGAAGGAAGGTTTATTATTGAAAATGTGCCCGTAGGAAGATATAACCTACAGGCTTCATTTGTAGGTTACGAACCAATAATTGTGAAAGAACTTACCGTTTCTTCTTCAAAGGTTTCTTATGTAGAAATCAGTATGAGAGAAAATACAGTATCGCTTGGAGAAGTGGTAATTAAACCTGTAACAAATAAAGAAAAACCGCTCAATTCTATGGCTACTGTAAGTGCCAGAATGTTGAGTGTAGAAGAAGCCCAGCGCTATGCAGGAGGTTTTGATGACCCTGCCAGGCTTGTATCATCATTTGCAGGGGTGGCAAGTGGTGTTAATAGTAATGCAATTATTGTAAGAGGCAATGCACCTAAATCTTTACAATGGAAAATGGAGGGTATTGAAATACCAAACCCTAATCATTTTGCTGATTTGGCAGGTATGGGCGGTGGAGCACTTACAGCATTGAGTGGTCAATTGCTTGCCAATTCCGACTTTTTTACGGGCGCATTCCCGGCTGAGTACAATAATGCATTGTCTGGCGTGTTCGACATATTTATGCGAACCGGCAATAACGATGACTATGAGCATACATTGCAGGTTGGAGTTATGGGTATTGATGTGGCCTCTGAAGGTCCTTTTAAAAAAGGTAACAACTCATCCTACTTATTTAATTATCGCTATTCTACCTTTGGCCTCGTAGGTCAATTAACTAATGCCAATGAAGGAATTGAATATCAAGACCTTTCTTTCAAACTGAACTTTCCAACAAAAAAGGCAGGTGTATTTTCTGTATGGGGTCTTGGCCTTATTGACGGAGCAAAGGTGAAAGTAAAAGATAGTGAAGAATGGTATTATGCATCTGACAAAGAGGACTATGACGCCATACAATTTATGGCAACATCAGGAATAAGTCACAAGATATTTATTAATGATAAATCGCAATTAAAAACAACTTTAGCAACTACCGTAAGTGGTATCGATTGGAAAATTAAGCGTTTAAATGATCAGACAGAATTACTACCTCAAAGCAACATAGAAAACACTACTTGGAACTTCGTATTTAACTCCTCTCTAAACACTAAAATAAGTAAAAGGCACACCAACAAAACAGGTCTTACTGCTACAGGGTTGCAATACAATATGCTATTTGAAGATGCTTTAGTTTCTGGCACACCACTTACAACTATAACTGATGAAACCGGATTTAGCACCTTGCTTTCCGCATATAGCAGTTCGGCAATTCATTTAAACAATAGGCTAACTATTAATGTGGGTCTTAATGCACAGCTTTTTACATTAAATAACCACTTTACGATAGAACCACGATTTGGTGCAAAATGGCAATGGACAGCTAATCAACAAATTGGATTTGGTTATGGCTTGCATAGTCGTTTGGAAAGATTAAATTACTTTTTCACAAAAGATGCAGTATCAGGAGAATTCAACAATCAAGATATGGACTTTACAAAAGCGCATCACTTTGTGTTGAGTTATAGTAATAATTTATCCGATAATTTATTGCTTAAAATCGAACCATATTATCAGTATTTATTCAATGTTCCGGTAGTAGCAAATAGTTCGTTTTCATTTATTAACCTCGAAGATGATTGGTTTATTAACGACAAATTTGAAAACACAGGTAATGGTAGAAATTATGGAATTGATTTTACCCTTGAAAAATATTTAACAAAAGGATATTATTTTATGTTGACAACATCGCTATTCAATTCGGAATATACTGGAGGAGATGGGATATGGAGAGACACAAGGTTTAATATGAACTATTTGTTTAATCTGCTAGGAGGCAGAGAATGGAGTTTGGGTAAAAACAAACAAAATGTATTAGGGTTAAATGTTCGTGTTACGTATCAAGGCGGAGAACGATATACTCCTTATAAATTGGGCGAATCCATTCTTGCCGAAGAAGTTGTTTTCGATGAAGCCAATGCATTTTCACAACAAATTGACCCTGCATTTATTGCTCATTTTACAGCAAGCTATAAAATAAACAAGCAAAAAATTACCCACGAATTTGCATTAAAAGTATTGAATGCAACAAGTTATGGTGATTTTCAAGGCTTTCGATACAATCTTATTAATCAAACTGTTGATGAAAACAGGGAATTCATTATGATTCCTAACCTGAGCTATAAGATAGAATTTTAACACACTTTATGCAATAAGAATTCTAATGCATAAAGCAGAATTAAAAGTATGAAAAATACTTTAACAAAAAAGCACGCTTGGATAATGATTGTGGGTTTCACAATATTGGGAGTTATAGCTTATATATGGCTACCGGAGTATTCAATACTGAGAACAATACTGTTTGGTGTTGCAGTCAGTCATACTTTAATAGTACTTGTAGTATTATTTTTTGGCTGGGCTACTATTCCAAAGCAATTAAAAAAACGAATTTCTAAAGGCAAGGATAATTAAAATGACAGGTACAATACTATCACTTGAAAACGTGTCAAAAACATTTGAAACGAAGGAAAGAACATTTATCGCTTTAAACAATATAAATCTTACTATTAAAAAAGGAGAGTATTTAGCAATAGTTGGAAAATCGGGTAGCGGAAAAACTACTTTGCTAAATATGATAACGGGTATTGACCATCCTACTCAAGGCATTGTTGAGGTAAACAAAACTAAAATTGGGCAATTAAACGAAAGTAAACTTGCCAAATGGAGAGGCAAAAATATTGGAATTGTTTTTCAATTTTTTCAACTCATTCCAACACTTACCATTTCTGAAAACTTACTGTTGGCAATGGAGTTTGTTGATTCCATTTCAAAAAATGAAAGAATAAAAAGGGTAAATGATTTATTGACACAGGTTGATATTTTAAATCATAAAGATAAAATGCCCGCTTCATTATCCGGTGGACAACAACAACGTGCGGCTATTGCAAGAGCCTTGGCAAACAATCCGAAAATTATTATTGCTGATGAACCTACCGGAAATCTTGATAGTAAGGCAGCAAATGACATTCATCAACTGTTTAAATCTCTTGCTGACGCAGGTAAAACTGTAATAGTGGTTACGCACGAAAGAAATGTGGAACTAAAATATGACAGAACCATCACTTTATCTGACGGAAAAATAGGGTAAAACAAAAGGTTTATGAAAATGAAATTTATAAAAGCGTTTCGTGATTTGACAATCAATCCTAAACGTACATTTCTTGCTATTTTTGCTTTGTTTCTTGGTATTTGGGGCGTAGGAACTGTGTCGGTTTCCTATTACATTCTAACAAAAGATTTGAATACTAATTTTCAAAAAACAGCGCCAGCACAACTTATTTTAGAAGCCGAAACCCTTGATAGTATAAACTTAAAAAAGTTTGTAGAAAGGCCTGAAATTGAAAATGCGGAATTTAGAGACTTTTCTTTACAACGAATTGAAGTATATTCTGACGTTTGGGTTCCACTTTTTTTGTATGGTATAGAAAATTTTGAGGCTATAAAAGTCGCAAAGATTTTCAGCGAAAATGGAGCCAAAATCCCGAAAAAGGGAACACTTTTACTTGAAAGAGACGGCAAAAATATTTCGAATATTAATATTGGTTCAACACCAAGAGTTAGAATTGGCAACAAAGTTATAAATGTGCCTGTTAGTGGAATTTGTTTCGATCCTGCACAAGCTCCCGCTACGCAAGATCATCTGATATATGCCTACACAGACAAAAATACATACTCAACTATTACAGGGCTGGAGACAAACAAACGGCTGATTATTCGGTTAAAAAATGTGTATTCTCAAAATGATGTCAAAAAAATAGCAAAGAATCTTATAAAGGATCTTGAAACAGAAGGGTTTCACATCAGCAAAATAAATATTCCATTATTTAACGAGCACATTCATCAATGGCAATTAAATACAATATTGTTTATTGTTGGTGTAATAGGTTTGCTTGCATTTGTTATGGGATCTGTATTAGTTTCTCAACTAATGCGCGCAATTATGGCAAATCAAATCAGGCAAGTTGGAATAATGAAAGCAATAGGTTCTTCTCAATCTCAGGTGTTTCAGATTTACATTATTATGCTACTTATGCTGGGTTTATGTGCAGGGTTAATAGCTGTGCCACTAGCTGTTATAGCAGGCAATGCTTATGCACAATTTGTTGCAGGTATTCTCAATTTTGATATCTTAACAATTGTCCCAATTTTGTTTTATCTATCTCTTTTTGTCGCAAGTTTATTGCTTCCTGTAGTATTGTCTTTTTCAATGTTGCTAAATGGCACAAAAGTATCTGTGAAAAATGCTTTAACTGATTACGGAATATCAACCAGTACAGGCGTTAAACAACTGCAATTTTTAAATCGGTTTAAGTTGCCAAATGTCTTTATTTTAGCCGCTAGAAATTCTTTAAGAAACAGCAGAAGGCTTGCTGTTACAATAACAACAATGGCTTTGGGTGTGGCTATTTTTAGTACAGGGTTTAATGTAAGGCAATCGCTTTGGGAATTACTTTTTGGGTTGCAAAACGAATTAAGGTATGATGTGCAAGTAATGTTAGGCAAACAAACTTCGGAAGAAGAAGCCATTAAACTTTTTAAAACGCTCAAGAATGTACAAAGCATAAGTTGTTGGAGTGGAGGAAGTGGAGCAACAAGCAAAGGGGTAGGAATTGTAGCATTACCGCATAATACAGAGTTAATTAAGCCTAAGCTAATTAAAGGCAACTGGTTGGGTAATAACAATGATTTAGAAGTTGTTTTTAACCAAAAAGCTTGGGAACTCTATGATTACAAAGCTGTTGGATCTAATGTTAATTTAACAATTGGGGATACTACTATTTCAACAAAATTAGCAGGTGTGGTAGAGCAGTTTGATTTAGCAAAAATATACATTGATATGGATAAATATGACAAGCTTTTTAATCCATATCACCTTATCAGCACCATAACTTTTGTGGCAAAAAACAATGATTATGAAAGTGTAATAAACCTTAAAAAAGAGATAGAAAAATCGATACTTTCTTCTGATTTGCATGTAGTGCTTGTGATGTCCGAAGCCGAAAGAGTTAAGGTTATTTATGACCATTTAAACATTATTCTTTCCATAATTGTTTTTCTTTCATTTTTAGTTTTATTGGTAAGCGCAGTAGGCATGGCATCTGCAATGGGAATAAATATTGGAGAAAGAACAAGAGAAATTGGTGTAATGCGTGCCATAGGAGCAACACCCAAAAAAATTTATTCAATATTTGTAAGCGAAGGAATGATTATCAGTTTTTTTAGCATTCTAATTGGGCTTTTGCTGTCTTATCCATTAAGTCAATTAGCAGCCGTGTTTTTTGGTAATTTAATGTTAGGAGAAGAGGCTGTTTTAGAATATGCTTTTAGTCCATTAGGTTTCTTTATTACAATAACTGTAACTGTACTTTTCGGATGGCTTGCAAGTCGAATTCCTGCAGGCAATGCTGTAAAAATAACTACCAGAGAAGCACTTTCTTATGAATAGGGGGAAATAACGAAATGCTAACGTTTAGTATAAGAATAGTAGCGGATTTCTAAGCACTAAACTTTCGATTTTACACTTACTTTTGCAAGAGAGACTAACTTTGAATTTAGCCTGCCTACCGCAGGAACTAATACCGCTATTATTTTTATACATTGTTGTGTTTTCGTACATTATTTTTCGTTCTGTTTGGAGCGTTGGCATTATTTTCGTTTCTTATTCTCTATTTTCTTTATAGCTTTTTCAAAGTCTCCTTCTGAAATGGTTCTTTGTTTATTCTCTTTAAATTTCAGGTATTCTTGTTCTGCGTTTTCTTTTCCAATTTCGTGAGAGATACTTCCTGCGTTATTAAGAATTTCTCGGTCATTTAATGTCAAGAACCCGTTTAATTTTTCAATCCAAGTGTTCATATACATTGGAACTCTCCGTTGAGCTTGTCCTTGTGCGAAAATTAAATATTGTTCAACCAAGTTGTTTAAAGCAGAAAGTTCTTCCTCTTTCAGGTAATTCTTTGCTATTGAAACATCTGTTTTTCTAATATTACTACCTCTCCAAGTGGTTAAACCCATATCTTTTTGAGTGCTATCTGCTCTTTGGGTAATTATCTCCGCAGCTGTTTGTCCTGTTATAGCCCAATGCAATTTGTTCTGAACCGTTTTAAAAAAATCAATACTAATTTCCAAAGTTGGGTCATAATCTACGCTTGTTGTGTAGATGTCTGTTATTTTTCTGTAAAAACGTTTTTCAGAAGTACGAATATCTTGTATTCGTTTTTCCAATTCTTCAAAATAATCGAAAGGCAAATCGGGGTTTTTTAAACGTTCATCATCTAGGATAAAACCTTTTACAATGTATTCTCTTAATT
>CAZZML010000130.1:0-7945 GCA_964654735.1 uncultured Roseivirgaceae bacterium
ATTAACCAAAGAAGAGCAACATTTATTACCACAATACAGATTGGCTTGTCAGACTTTTATAAAAAAAGAAGGAGAAGTAAAAGCCGAAAATTTAAAAAGAAGTCTGATTAAAATAGAAGATAAAGGTATTTCGATAATATCAAATTTAAAATTAGAACCTGCTATAACTAGAAAAGGTGATATGGTATTTTTAGATGATGAAGTGATAAAAGAAACCACGGATTCATTATTTGGATTAGCTGTTGATATTGGCACAACTACTGTAGTTGTTCGATTGATAGATATTGAAGAAGGTAAGATAAAAGCAACAGCATCTTTTGAAAATCCACAACGTTTTGCAGGGTCTAATGTAATGGCTAGAATAGTCTATGATACAGAGCATGGAAAAAAAGAATTGAAACGTGTTTTTACGGCTCATTTATCGAATACAATTTTATCAATTTGCGATATACCAGAGAATATTTTTGAAGTTATGATTGGTGGTAACACTACGATGAGAGATTTGTTTTTCGGATTGAATGTTTTTACTATCGGACAAACGCCTTACAAATCATTGACTGAATTTGATGTAGAAAAAGGAAGGAAAGACACTACAGCAATCCAAAATAATGCAAGGAAAATGCAATTGCCTATACATCCTAAAGCGAAAGTATATGGGTTGCCAATTATTGGCGGACATGTAGGTGCTGACACTTCTGCCTGTTTGTTGGCAATCCAATTGATGGAAGAAGATAAAGTAATTGCCTTTATGGATATTGGTACCAATACAGAAATTGTGATTGGAAATAAATACAAGTCAATTACAGCATCAAGCCCGTCGGGACCAGCATTTGAAGGAGGAGGGATAGCCTTTGGAATGCCTGCATTAGATGGAGCTATTGAAAATGTTAAGATAACTGATAATGAGAGTATTGCTATAAAAACGGTCAATGATAAACCCCCAGAAGGAATTTGTGGTTCTGGTTTAATAGACATATTAGGAGAATTAACACGTACAGAAAGAATCAATAATGTAGGGAGATTTGAAGATGACATTGAATTGCTGTATTTAGACAAAGGACAACACGTTTTTATCAATGAAAATGACATAAATTTATTATCACAGGCCAAAGCTGCAAATGTTGCAGCCTTGCAAATACTCTTTAAGGAATACGGAATAGCATTCGATGAAATCGATACTTTTTATTTGGCAGGTGGCTTTGGTGAACATATTGATGTAGAAGCAGGAATAAGAATTGGTTTATTACCAAATATTCCTAGAGATAAATTTAAAAAAATAGGAAATGCAACTATAGAAGGTCTAACCATTGCTTTATTATCCAAAACAAAAAGAACAGCATTAGAAAAATTTGTAAAGAATATCCGACAAGTAAATTTAGAATCAGACCCTTATTTTTTTGATTTTTTTGTAGAAGGATGTTTATTTCATGAAATTAATTAATGTCATTGCGAGCTGCCTACCGCAGGCAAGGAGTAACGACATGGCAATCTCTTGAAGTATTAATAATTGAGTTTAAATTATGAAAATAAACTTATCATTTTTAGAAAAACAACATCAGTTAAGCATTGATAGACCTCACTATATTAGAAGATTGGGCTATCCAAAAGATTATGAAGTGCCAGAACATATTCAAGAATCTATGGACTGGGCAGTTGATTGGTATCGTGAAAACGGAAATCCTTGGTTGCAGATTTATGAATTAGATGTTACCTTAAAAGAAGGTGCCTTATTTTTAAACACAAATAAAACAGTAGCTCCTAAAGTCTATAAACGCTTTCAAAAACATACTGTCAAGAAAGCATTATTGATGGCATCAACAGCAGGGAATACAGTAGATGAGAAGACAACTGAGTTATGGTTGTCTGACTATCCTGATAGAGCATTCTTTTTAGATACTTTTGCAGCAAGCGTTACAGAAGCTATTGTGAGTTTTGCTGTTGATTATATTAAGGATTGGACGAGTCAAAAAAATATGCAAACCTTATCAAGATATAGTCCAGGTTATCCGGGTTGGGATTTAAAAGAACAGTTTTTATTAATGGATATAATTAAAAATGATTTTAAGAAAGAAATCCCTATTGCCATATCTGATACCGCTTTATTAGCACCATTAAAAAGTCAGCTATCTTTAATAGGTATTTATTATGGAGAGGTAAATGAAAAATCCATAGACACAGCATGTGCACAATGCAGTTTTATGGATTGTAGTTGTAAGGATAAAGGAATGTTTATAAAAATTTAAGACTAAAAAAAATAGAATTATGAAACGAGCATGTTAAATTTTTCACACCCAAGGGAATGATTAATAGCGAACTGTATGTGACCGTTAAAAAACAATAAATATAAACACATGAAATTTAAAATTGGAGTAGAAAACAAAGAGGCAGAACAAAAGTTAGCAGCAGATTTTATAGATAATTCTGCTATTGGTGTACATTATATGGATGCTTATCTCAAGCCTTTTAACAGTAAAGAAGAAGGAGAGTACGAAGTTAAAGTAAAACGCAAAGGTTTAAAGGTGTCCTTAAAAATCAATGGAGAAGTTGGGCATGGTTTGATGAGAAGATTAGATGTTAGTCCAGACCCTAAGGTAATGTTACAAGCTGCAATAAAAGAAGCTGCATCAGAAGCAGGTTACGCCTATAGCTTAGAAAACGGGGAGTTTTGGTTTGAGAGAAATTAAATTTCTTAAAGAATTGAAGTTATAGTTTTTTGTTTTCTACAGGATAGTGCAGGATAATTCATTCTTAATAAAAAATTATCCTTGTAGTTAATTCTTACTATATTGTGAGAGCTAACTATTTTTAACTAAAATAATTTCTATCTCTTATGAATCATAACCTATCTCAAGAACAAATAGCTTCTTATAGAAAAAATGGCTTTTTAATTCTAGATGATTTTTTAAATCAAGAAGAACTAAATCATTGGAAAAATACTATTGAAAAAGCTATAGTGAATAGACAAGGCCAAAAATTTCCCCATTCAGAAATTAAAACAGGAGAAGCTGATGGTATTAATGATGATGCTGAATATTTTGGTAAAGTATTTGACCAAATCGTCAATCTTTGGATGACAGATGATGATGTAAAAGAATTGATGTTTGATAAAAAAATAGGAAAAATGGTTACTGAATTGGCTCAGGTTGATGGAATACGGATTTGGCACGATCAATCTTTGATAAAACAACCTTGGGGTAATCCTACGGCATGGCATTTAGACACTCCCTTTTGGTCATTTAGTAATAGAGAAGCCTTAAGTATTTGGGTTGCTTTAGAAGATGTTACACTACAAAATGGTTGTATGTATTTTATGCCTGGCTCAAATCAAGATACAGATTTTATTGAACCCGGAATTGGTGCTAATATGGGTGATATTTTTGATACATATCCTAAATTCAGAAGTGTAGAACCTGTGCCAGCTATAATTAAAGCTGGTAGTTGTACTTTTCATAACGGACTGAACATTCATGCAGCAGGAGTAAATATGACAGCAGGTACGCGTAAAGCAATGACTTGCGCCTATATGCCCGATGGAAGCATTTTTAATGGAAAACAAAATGTACTACCAGATGATTATTTTAAGTCACTAACCATTGGCGATGTACTGAATAATGAACAACAAAACCCATTAATTTATCATAAAAATTGGGATTAACCTTCATTGAGGGTTTTGAATATAAATTTAATCACTTTGTAAATGCCAATGATAACTTAATAATTTAAAATAATGAAAGAAACTTGGGGATTGTACGATAGAATGCGCCCCGTACAAATTGAAGCAATTCTAAAAGAAAGAGCTATTGCATATATTCCATGGGGAGCTATAGAATATCATGGCAATCATAACCCAACAGGATTAGATACCATTAAGGCATTCCATATGTGTATTGATTTGGCAAAAGGAGTTGGCGGTTTGGTAATGCCTCCAATTAGTGCAGCTGCAAATTTAATAAAGTCGTATCCGGGCGTTAATTTCCCTAAACATTCTATAGAATTTTCTGAAAAGTTAATCCGATTATTTTGCGAAGAATATTTTGAACAACTAGCTGAGCAAGGTTTTAAAATTATTGTATTGCTTTCCGGGCATGCCGGTGAACCTCACCTTCAAATTTTAAGAGACGTTGCAGGTGAATTCAATCAAAAGTATCTAGAAAAACATTTTTGGTCTTTAGCAGAGTTTGATGTTTTACCAGATGATTTGTTAGTAGCAAATCATTCCGCTTTAGGTGAAACTTCATTGCAATTATATTACGCTCCAGATACAGTTGATTTAGATTCTTTACCAAAAGACACAGAAATTAAATTAGAAATTGATGCTGTTTCGGGTGAAGACCCTAGACCTTCTACAGCGGCCCATGGTGAAAAAATAGCCAAAGCATTTGTAAAAAATGCTTCTAAAAAGCTATCAATATTAATAGAAAAGTATCTTTAAAATATGAAGTATAGAAAATTAGGAAGAACAGGGTTAGAAGTAAGTGAAATTAGTTTAGGTACCTGGGCTTTTGGAAACAATGTTTATGGAGGAGTAGCTGAAAAAGATGGTGTAAATACCATTCATGCAGGGATTGATTTAGGTATTAATTTATTTGATACTGCTCCGCAATACGGCACAGATAAACAAGACGGAGTTGCAGAAATTGTATTAGGTAAAGCGTTGAAAGGGAAACGAGAGAAGGTTCATATTTCATCAAAATTTGGTAGAAATCCTTGTATAGAGGGAGGAAGATCCTTATTTTATAAATCTCGTGTAATTGATTCTGTAGAAGAAAGTTTAAAACGATTACAAACAGATTATATAGATGTGCTTTTCTTTCACTCACCATTTTCTCCTGATGAGATTAAAGATGATGTTTGGGAAGGACTAGAGCAAGTAAAGAAGCAAGGAAAAGTTCGTTTTGTTGCACATTCTATTTCTATGTTCCATCAAACAGAAAATATGGCGCGCCTTTGGGCAAAAGATGACAAGATTGATGTGATACAAGTAGTGTTAAGTTTGATGAACAAAGAATCACAGCAATTAATTGAAGAATTACAGAAATATCCAATAGGTGTTTTTGCAAGAGAATGTTTGGCAAACGGATTCCTATCTGGAGCCATTACAAAAGAGACTGTTTTTGAAAAAGGAACCTTGAACGCTAGATATTCTAGAGAAGAATTGGCTGAAAGAGTAGATCAGGTGAATGCTTTTAAATTTTTAATGCGAGATGATATTATCAATATGCCACAGGCAGCATTGCGATGGGTGTTAGATCAAAAAGGAATATCAACTGTATTATCAGGAGCAAAGAATATCTTTGAATTAAAAGGAGCTGTTTCGGCTTCTGAAGCAAAACCATTTACCGACGAAGAATTAAAATTAGCTAAGAAATTGTTAACCAAAGATTTTGAAGCAGCGTAGCTGTATTATAAATGTAAGTGATTAAGAAATTAAGTTATAGAGATAGTATTCCAATAACTTAATAACCAATAACTAAAAAATATGGGAGCACTCATCGGATTACTATTACACGCCATTGGCGGCTTAGCAGCAGGAAGTTTTTATATTCCGTTTAAGCTCATTAAAAAATGGAGTTGGGAAATTTCATGGCTAGTGTTAGGTGTTGCAGCATGGGTATTTGCCCCGATAATTATGGCTTGGTTAACTGTTCCTAATTTATTTGATGTTTTAAGTGCAGCAAGTACAGAAACAAAATTTTATACTTTCCTTTTTGGAATGCTATGGGGCATTGGTGGATTGACCTTTGGTTTAACAATGCGTTATCTCGGTATCGGACTAGGTATGGCAGTAGCATTAGGATTTACAGCAGCGTTTGGCACCTTAATTCCACCGATTTATAATGGAACTTTTTCTGAACTATTACAAACAAAAAGTGGTATTATAGTTTTAATAGGTGTATTGATTAGTCTTATTGGAATTGCCATTGCTGGAAAAGCAGGAGTGCTCAAAGAAAAAGATTTAAATGCTGAACAACAAAAAGAAGCTGTTGAAGAGTTTAACCTTTCAAAAGGTATGATTATAGCTATTGTATCAGGAATTTTAAGCGCCTGTTTTGCATTCGGATTAGCAGCAGGAAAACCAATAGCTCAAGAAGCTTTGAATTTTGGAGTAAAAGATATATTTCAAAATAATGCAGTACTGGTTTGGATACTTTGGGGAGGATTTTTAACTAATTTTATCTGGACAGTTGCTTTGAGTATTAAAAATAAAACCTTTAGTGATCTTACTAATAAAACCATACCAAATAAAACTAAAAATTATCTAATGGCAATTGCCGGAGGTGTAACTTGGTACTTTCAATTTTTCTTTTACGGAATGGGAACAACTTTTTTAGGGAAAGAATATGAATTTGCAAGTTGGACATTGCATATGGCATTTATTATTATCTTTAGTTCACTTTGGGGATTATACTTTAAAGAATGGAAAGGTGTTTCTAAAAAAACAATGAGAACACTTTGGCTTGGCTTAGGCGTCATTATATTTTCTACTATTTTAATAGGAGTAGGAAATAGTCTATAAATAAAAACACAAGTTTAAAGTTGAGGTAAATAATTTAAACATGAAGAGAAGTTTTTCGTAAACAAAATAATAAATAATGAAACAAAAAATAATCATATTTACATATTTACTTTTACTAATAACAACCTTTTTTTCGTGTAAGAATCAAAAAGAAGAACAAATAGTAAATAACGAGCAGACAAAACCTAACATTATTTGGTTTGTCGCTGAAGATCAATCTCCTGATTTCTTCACTATGTATGGTGATAATACCATTTCGTTGCCCACTATTGAAAGCCTAGCTTCAAATGGTGTAGTTTTTAATAATGCTTACGCACCGGTTCCTGTTTGTGCTCCTGCAAGAAGTGCAATCATCACAGGTATGTACCCTACAACCCTAGGAACTCATAACATGAGAACCTATACACCTTGGAATACTGATAATCAAAAACAAATAGGGGTTAAAAGCTATTCTCCTATAGTCCCAGAAGGTACAGTTATGTTTACACAACTGTTAAGAGAAAATGGATATTACTGTTCAAATAATGCAAAAGAAGATTATAATTTTGAAAAGCTAAAATCTGCATGGGATGAAAGTGGTAAAGAAGCACATTGGAGAAACAGGGCAGAAGGGCAACCTTTCTTTGCAGTATTCAATTATGAAGTATGCCACGAATCTGGAATCTGGAAACAAGGAAAAAATGAATTGTTGGTTTCACCAGACTCTGTTCTGGTACCTCCTTATTTTCCTGACAATGAAATTATTAGACATGATTTGGCAGTGAATTATAGTAATTTAAAACGAATGGATGATCAAATAGGTAAAATTATTCAACAATTAAAAGATGACGGACTTTATGAAAATAGTATTATTTTCTTTTATGGAGATCATGGTGGGCCTTTCCCTCGTCATAAACGATCATTATATGAAACGGGACTCAAAGTACCTATGGTTGTCAAATTTCCGAAAAATAAAAAAGAAAATAATACAGATGACCGCTTTCTTAGTTTTATCGATTTAGCACCTTCTATGCTTTCTTTAGCAGGAATCAAACCTCCTAAAATTATGCAAGGCAAAGCATTGTTTGGAAAATACAAAGTTGATAAAAGTCCTGAATATGTATTTACAACTTCTGATCGTTTTGATGGGTATTATGATAGAATTAGAGCGGTACGTTCTTCACGTTATAAATACATTAAAAATTTCAATATTGAAATCAGCAATGCACTTCCTATTAAGTATCGTAAACAAATGCCTATGATGCAAAAAATGAGAGATATGTTTATTGCCGGAGAATTAAATGCTGTACAGTCTCAATGGTTTAACACACCAAAACCTAGTGAGGAATTATACGATTTACAAAATGATCCTTATGAACTTACAAATTTGGCTAATAAACCTGAATTACAAGATACCTTAGTACATTTACGAACGGTTTTAAATAATTG
>CAZZML010000131.1:0-7933 GCA_964654735.1 uncultured Roseivirgaceae bacterium
TCACAGATTAACGCATACAAAATAAGAATTTGCGAATATCTGTGAAATCTGCGGAAAAAAGGATTTTTACTCGGATGTTAGTAAAAAAGAATGATGAAAGTCTTATTTATAGGAAGCCTCCGCTATGATTACATGCAAGATATTGCATATAGTGGTCTAGTCAAAACCCTTGGCTTTAAAAGTGTAATCGAACTTAATTGGAACAAAAAATACCATGTCCCCTATAAAAAGTATCCTGAAAATCTAGGTTTTATTAAAAACAGTTTTCTACCCTCATTTCATATTAATAAGAGTGGTTATGATCTAGTAATACTGGCTGCCACAAAACCTGATTGCTTTAAAGCCTATATTAAGTTTGCATATAAAATTCCTCCTCAAATTCCTGTAGTTTGGATTGATGGAGGAGACAGACCTGAAATTGGAGGAGATTTAGAAAGGTTGGGAGAACCATTATTATTAAATAAAGCTCGATCGATTCGTGACTTTGACATTATTTTTAAACGAGAAATGAAAATCCATTTAAATTATGCTTCAAACGTGCTTCCATTCACATTCGGGTTTAATCTATCGCGCTTACCAAAAACTACGACTAAAGTAACTAAATATGATGTAGCATTTTGGGCTGGCGAATCTCACCCTATTAGGAGTAAAGCTTTTTCTCTTTTAAAAGATAACTTCGATTGTAATTCTAACGGCACTACCAAAGGAGAAAATTTTGACAGCTTCAATCGTAGAGGTTCGTTTTATTTAGAAGAGCTATCTGCTTGTAAAATAAATATATCATTGAGGGGGGGTGGTTTTGATACATTAAGGTACTGGGAAATACCAGCTGTAGGAAGTTTAATGTTAAGTGAACCAGCTGATATAAAAATAGAAAACAATTTTGTCGATAAGAAACAAGCCGTTTTTTGTAACCCATCAGTAGATGACCTTTTGGATTTATGCAACTATTACCTAAAAAATGAATTTAAAAGAGAGCAAATTGCTAAAAAAGGAAACCAACACTTGCTTAAGTACCATACTGATATAGTTCGGGCGAATTATCTGTTAAAAAAATCGACCTTTTAGTGCCTTGGAATTTTCTTTTCCAATTCTAACCCTTCGCTAGTTAATTTTCCTTGCCTACTCACAGCCGTATACCAATCAATAACCGATAAATAGATAGAAAAGGAACGGAAATTTATTCTAAGCCTTTTTGTTCCTGCAATTTCGTTTTCCCAAGGAGATTCACTATTATCAAGACAATTAATTAAAAAACTTTTTTCCCATATAGATGGCTGATGAGATATTAGATAATTACTTCTTCTAGCAAATTTTCTTAAAACTAAATCCCCTATTTTAAATTTTGAGAATAGTGTATAAGTTGAATCTGTGGGAGATAATTGAAGTCTGTCTAGTGATAAATTTAAAAAAACAAAAAAATACTTTTCAATATCAATAGCACCTTGCAACCAAACATCCTCTTGTAAATAAACAATGTTCTTTTCTGGTATTTGCTTTAAAGCCTTTTTTAGTCTTACTGACCACTCTCCACTTCCCGTTTTAATTTGCTCTATGCCATTAAAATCAACATCCATATCTTCGTTTACAAAATAAATATTAAACGGAAGTTTGAAATTCCAGTATTTCTTAAAGTAATGATACCAGCCAGCCCAACAAAAGGTGTAGTCATCGCACGTATGAATAATAACTGCCAAACTATGTTCACTATTGCTATCTATATTAATAAATGACTGACTAGTGTTGGTAGGAATTAAACTATATATCTTTTTTCTTAGACTCATTAAATTTTTCATTGATAAAAAGCACATCAGTCCAACTAATCAACCCGTCATGATAATGCTGACCACAAAAAATAACGGGGCTGAATCCCGATTCAGTTAAAAGCTTATACAGTTGATAAAATGGAAGAAGTTTTTCAATCCTATAATTGAAAATGATTTATCTAATTTTTTAATTATGCCCATATCTCATCCCTTTAAACTTAATTTTAAATCGATTCGTAAACTTTATTTGTAAGCTTAACCATGGTGTCTGTGCTAAACTTTGATGTAACAAGTTGATACGCATTTTTTGTAACTTTATCCACTAATAACTTGTCATTTAATAGCCGAATTACATTTTTAGATAAATTTTTCGAATCCTTAGGGCTTGAAAGTAAACCAGTAGTTTCGTGTAATACAATTTCAGGAATACCTCCAACTTTAGTTGCTACCACAGGTACTTTGCTTGCAAAAGCATCGAGTATTGTGCTGCCTAGCCCTTCCATTATTGATGTCATTAAAAACACATCTAATATTGATAATAATTCAGGTATGTCTTTTCTAAAACCAAGCATTGATATATTAAATGTCAATTTCTTTTTGTTTATATAATGCTGGATATCGTCTGCTTCTGCTCCTGACCCAATAATTAAAAAATGAATATCAGGCATCTTTCTTACTATTTTTTCGGCAGTATCAACAAAAGTGCAATAATCTTTCTCTGCCATAATTGCAGAGATATTACCCACCAATCTCTTACCTTCTAAACCCAGTTCTTTTTTTAAATCAGGAGCTTTTATTTTTTGAAATTTTTTAGGGTCAATACCATCATAGATTACATCTAATTTTTCAACTGCTTTAACTGTCTTTTTCATCACATCCCTTGTAGATTCAGAAACACAAATAATTTTTGAAATCCCATCATAATTAAATTTTTTATAAGACAAAAAGTTTGACCTTACAGGAAAAATCACCCTGCGGCTTAATACAAGGTTAGCCGGGTTGCCAAATAATTTAGAAAAAATACTTAAAGTATGCGAAGGGCTACAGTGCATATGAAGGACTTTGGCTTGCATGCGTTTACTCAATGACTTTATCTTAAAAACAGATAAAATATTAAAACCATTATTAAATTTAATCGTTAAATAAGGAATATTATGTGACCGGCAAAAGCTCATCAATGCAGAATCCTTTCTAACAATCATAAAAACCTGTAATCCCAATTTTTTTTGACCCAAAAGTAAATTGGCTACTTGCTGCTCACCCCCTCGCCAGGTTTTCATTGATGAAATGTGAATTACATCACAGCTTAAAGCACCTTTTGTATTGAGCCTAATTATAGCCTTAGAATACTTTAAAAACGTTTCTGTAGAAGAAATTACTGCTATAATTAACCCATACCAACCATCTAAAAATCCAAGTCTAAAAATATAGCCATACAAAAACCCCCATAACGGGCTAAAAAGAGCTTTTATGATCAAAAAAAATGATGCTTGACCCTCCAATTGTACCGCACCAATCTCGGAAAAATTGTTAACTTGCCTAAGGTGCTCAAAAATAGAGTTAAACGTATAATGATATAAAACGCCCTTTAAAACTGAAGCCTTTTGATGCTTCTTTAATTCAAATGTTTCATGAACATTTTCATTTGTCCAACTACCAGCAGTCTTTTTAAATAATCTTATTTTTTTATCAGGAAACCAATGCCCATGCTTAATAAATTTGCTCACATAAAATGAAAGCCTGTTTAATTGGTATGAACTATTCCGGGGGTCTTGTTTAACTTTTACTATGCTGCTTACTAGCTTTTTTGATAGAACTTCGTCTGCATCTAACGAGAGAATATATTCAAATTTAGCTTTGCTTGTAGCGTAGTTTTTTTGTGCTCCATAACCTTCGAATTTATGCTCAAAAAAACTTACATCAAATTCTCTGCAAATTTCTTTTGTTCTATCGGTTGAAAAAGAATCTACCACAACAATTTCATCCGCTACTTGCCAAGCAGCCTTCAAACATCTTTCAATGTTCTTCTCCTCATTAAGAGTAATTATTACTACAGAAATTTTAATAGGTTTTACAGACATTCACTAAAATTGAATAGCAAAAATGGTAATTTTGTGGGCTAATAAAAGAATCATATCTGAATAATCATGATAGAAACACTAAAATACAAGGTTAAAGATATTTCTCTTGCCGACTATGGTAGGAAAGAAATAAAATTAGCGGAAGCAGAAATGCCAGGCCTAATGTCATTAAGAAAAGAATTTGGCGAATCTAAACCTTTAAAAGGTTCAAGAATTGCAGGCTGTTTACATATGACCATTCAAACAGCCGTATTAATAGAAACGTTAGTTGCCTTAGGTGCTGATGTAACTTGGTCTTCTTGTAATATTTTTTCCACACAAGACCACGCTGCCGCTGCAATTGCTGCTGCTGGCATTCCTGTTTTTGCATGGAAAGGTTTAAGCGAAGAAGAGTTTGATTGGTGTATTGAACAAACTTTACATGCATTTGAAGATGGAAAACCTCTAAATCTAATCTTAGATGACGGTGGAGATTTGACCAATATGGTGCTTGACCGTTTTCCAGAATTAGTTAGTGACATTAAAGGGTTATCTGAAGAAACGACTACAGGTGTACATAGACTTTTAGATCGTGAAACCAATGGAACTTTGCCAATGCCGGCTATAAACGTGAACGATTCTGTTACTAAATCTAAATTTGATAACAAATATGGATGTAAAGAGTCGTTAGTAGATGCTATTAGAAGAGCTACTGATGTAATGATGGCTGGTAAAGTAGCAGTAGTTGCTGGTTATGGTGATGTTGGTAAAGGATCTGCTGCTTCTTTAGCAGGGGCAGGAACACGTGTGATTGTTACTGAAATTGATCCGATTTGTGCGTTACAAGCAGCAATGGATGGATTTGAAGTAAAGAAGATGGATGATGCCGTAAAAGAAGCAAACATCGTAGTTACCTGTACGGGGAATTATAATATCATTACTGACCGTCATTTCGAATCTATGAATGATAAAACCATAGTTTGTAACATTGGCCATTTTGATAATGAAATTGATATGGCTTGGCTAAATGGTAAATACGGAAATACCAAAAACACCATAAAACCACAAGTGGATCTTTACACAGTTGGAAACGGAAACGAAATAATCTTATTAGCAGAAGGTAGATTAGTGAATTTAGGGTGTGCTACAGGCCATCCATCTTTCGTAATGTCAAATTCATTTACTAATCAAACGTTAGCTCAAATTGAACTTTGGACGAACACTGATCAGTACGAAAACAAAGTATATACTTTGCCAAAGCACCTTGATGAAAAAGTGGCAAGATTGCATTTAGCAAAAATTAATGTTGATTTAGAGGTTCTTTCACAAGAACAAGCTGATTATATTAATGTGAAAGTTGAGGGCCCTTATAAAGCACATGAGTACAGGTATTAAGAGGTTAGTAGTTGAAAGTCGGAAGTCGGAAGAAAAAGCATCTTCTAACTTCCGACTCCTGACCTCACCCCATGTTTCCTAAATCACTCCTAGCTCTTTCCCAACTTCGGTAAATGCTGCAATAGCTTTATCTAAATGATGCCGCTCGTGTGCAGCTGAAACCTGCACCCTAATCCTAGCTTGCCCTTTCGGAACCACAGGGAAATAGAAGCCAATGACATAAATCCCCTTATCTAACAGTTTTTCAGCAAATTGTTGAGAGAGCAACGCATCGTATAACATAATCGGGGTAATGGGGTGTATCCCAGGCTTAATATCAAATCCTGCAGCGGTCATCTTTTCTCTAAAATAAGCTGTGTTCTCCATCAATTTATCACGTAGATCAGTTGTACCACTAAGCATATCCAATACTGTAATGGAAGCACCTACAATCGAAGGAGCTACTGTATTTGAAAATAAATAAGGCCTTGATCGCTGACGAAGCAACTCGATAATTTCTTTCTTACCCGAAGTAAATCCACCAGACGCACCTCCAAGTGCTTTTCCTAATGTGCCTGTTATAATATCTACACGGTCAATAACTCCTCTATATTCATGTACACCTCGCCCTTTTTTGCCCATAAAGCCAGTTGAGTGGCACTCATCAGTCATTACTAATGCTCCATATTTATCTGCTAAATCACATATTTTATCTAATTGAGCAATATTGCCATCCATAGAAAAAACACCATCAGTAACAATTATTTTTTGAACTGCACCTACAGTTTCTGCTTCTTGCAACTGTTTCTCTAAATCGACCATATCGTTATTTGCATAACGAAACCGTTTTGCTTTACAAAGCCGTACACCATCAATAATAGAAGCGTGATTCAGAGCATCAGAAATAATAGCATCATCAGAGCCTAAGAGTGGCTCAAAAATCCCGCCATTAGCATCAAAGGCTGCTGCATAAAGAATGGTATCCTCCGTGCCTAAAAAAGTAGAAATCTTTTCCTCCAACTCTTTATGAATATCTTGTGTTCCACAAATAAACCGAACTGATGACATTCCATATCCGTGCGAGTCAATGGTCTTTTTTGCAGCTTCAATCACTTTAGGGTGCGAAGACAAGCCCAAATAATTATTTGCACAAAAATTTACAACCTCTTTACCGTCACTAGTTTTAATATCTGCTCCTTGAGGAGTAGTTATTACTCGTTCATTTTTATATAACCCTGCCGCTTTAATATCAGCAATAGTTTGGGCTAATACTGGTTTGATTTTATCGTACATAACCGTTTGATTTTTATAGTATATGTGCAACAAATATACATCGGTAATTTTTCATTAATCGATTCATTTCTCTCCTTTTTGCACACTACATTTGCTGCAAATCTACCAAGTATGACCAAGTGTTTAGTAATAGGAGCTTGTGGCCAATTAGGCACCGAACTCACGACCAGTCTAAGGCAAAAATATGGTGACAACCAAATTGTAGCTTCCGATATTCATCCTGCTAAAGAAGGAATTCAAAACGGGCCATTCGAAGTGCTAAATGCAATGGATTTTGAGGCCATCAAAGCAGTGGTTAAAAAACATGATATTACTGTTATTTACCATTTAGCAGCCATTCTTTCAGCTAAGGGCGAACAAAATCCTGATATAGCGTGGGACTTAAACATGATTAGTTTACTAAATGTATTAAACCTTGCCAAAGAAAATAATTCAATTCAAATCTTTTGGCCTAGCTCCATTGCCGTTTTTGGCCCTAATACACCTAAAGACAATACTCCTCAAGATTGCGTGATGGATCCTAACACGGTGTATGGTATTTCTAAGCTGGCAGGTGAACGGTGGTGCGAGTATTATAACACACAATATGGCGTTGATGTTAGAAGTGTACGCTACCCTGGGCTTATTGGTTATAAAACACTCCCTGGAGGCGGTACCACAGATTATGCGGTTGATATTTTTTATAAAGTTTTGCGAGGAGAAGCTTACAACTGCTTTTTAGAAGAAGATTGCTACCTACCAATGATGTATATGGATGATGCCGTAAAAGCAACTATCAATATTATGGAAGCTACAGTTGAATCGATAAAAATCAGGTCAAGCTATAATCTTTCGGCCATATCGTTTAGTCCATCTGAATTGTATATGGCAATAAAGAAACAAATTCCTGAAGCTGTCATAAGTTACAACCCAGATTTTAGACAAGCCATTGCTGATTCTTGGCCAAACTCAATTAATGATACTATGGCTAGAAAAGACTGGGGTTGGACGCATTCGTTTGGTTTAAGCAAAATGGTTATAGAGATTGTTAATGGGTTGAGTAAACAATTAGTTCCTGAACAGTAGCTTTTCTCAATTATTTGGATAAAAAAACGCCCAGGTAACCACACCTGAGCGTAACATATATACCAACCAAGCGGTTGACATATATAACTAACCAAAACCGATTTGTTAATTGTCAATTCCGTGCCAAAACAAAAAAGTGCACCTAAAGCCCTTGTAGAGCATTCGCAACTATTTAAATGCCCCATTTTGGGAGTGCAAACTCCATTTTGGTTAATAGTCTGAACCTCGATTAATAGTTTTGCTAAAACCTATCATATAACTAAAAACCTGAACCCAGTTAATACTACACATCACAGGTCATTGAAAACTCCAGTTATAAGGTGGTTTTGAGAAGAACTAATGGATTAATTCGATCAAAATCAACGCAATAAATGG
>CAZZML010000132.1:0-7905 GCA_964654735.1 uncultured Roseivirgaceae bacterium
TACAGGGCAAGGTGGCAGGGTTAACTGTATCAAGTTCCTCTGGCCAACCGGGTACACCTGCAGATATAAGAATTAGGGGTATTACTTCGGTAAATAGAGACAGACCTCCATTGATAGTAGTTGATGGTATAATTGGAGGTAATTATGTGCCTGGTGATGTAGAAAGCATTACCGTTTTAAAGGATGCAGCAGCCATGGGTCTTTATGGGTCAGAAGGGGCTGCAGGAGTTATTATTGTTACTACTAAAAAAGGGAAATCAGGAAAGCCACAGGTTACTTATTCTGGTAGGTTTGGGGTAAAAGAGGCTATTACAGGTAATTTTGAATTGATGAATGGATCTGAACTTTATGAAGCACATAGACAGATGTGGGGCGACAATGTAATTGGGTTTTTAAATAACCGCCCTGAGGAGTTAGAAGATCGTGATTTTGATTGGTTAGGTGCAGGCTTTAGTTCAGCAACTATTCAAACGCATAATTTATCATTTAGGGGAAAAAGCGACAAGGTTACATACGGTTTTGTGGTAGATTATTTTAATGAACAAGGAACTTTCGTAGAAACTGATTTTGAGAGGTTGAACCTAAGAGGAAATTTAGATTTTGAGATTTCCGATAAATTCTCTGTTGCCACAGATGTTAATGTTCAATCCAACCAGAGCAAGTTCGGGCATTTTAGTTGGTTCGAAGACGCATTTTGGAGTCTTCCCTGGGATGATCCCAGAGATACTGATGGCAATTTAAAGGGTCCGGACTATATTACGGACCCATCGAATCCGGATGTTTGGTATGGACAGTTCAAGAGAAATTTTTTACACTCTGCAGGTTTAGATCGACTGGGATCAACAGGAACCGATATTGTTTGGAGTGTAAGAGCCAATTATGAATTGACTGATTGGCTAACGCTCGAAACACGTACAAGGCTCAGCAGCTTTAATTCAAGCTCTAAAGAATATTACTCACCCTTAGCCAATACAGGACGTTCTTTCAATGGCATTGTGAGTAATACACAAGGGGAGGGATATGGTATTTTATCGACCCACTTTCTTAGGTTTGCAAAACGATTTGGCAGGCACGATATAAGCGCTTTTGTAGCACATGAAGGAGGTTACTCTAAGCAAAAAAACCTTGCACTTACTGGTTCTAACCTTTCTTCCACCTCTATTCAGGTAATGGATGGGGCAAGTGAATATAGGGACGTTCTTGGTTCAGAACTTGTAGAAACCAAAATTTCTTATATAAGTGAACTATCTTATGGGTTTTCGGATAAATATTTTGTTGTAGCTTATTTTAGAATTGATGGAAGCTCCCGATTTGCAGAAAACAAAAAGTATGGTGGTTTTACAGGAGGCTCCGTAGGATGGTTACTCTCCGAAGAATCTTTCTTGAGTAATGCAAGTGAGTTGAATCTGCTCAAGTTAAGGGCAAGTTATGGCTTGGTAGGAAATAGCAACCTCCCTCCATTTCTTAGCTTACCAACCTATAATATTACAAGGCAATACAGTGGCCAACCAGGTGGGGAACCCAATAACCCTGCTAACCCCAATTTGGGTTGGGAAACTACTAAAATGCTGAATATTGGTACGGACGTGGCATTATTTAATAATACTTTAACCTTAAACCTTGATGTTTATCAAAAAGTGGTTGAGGGCATGCTATTTAATAACCCACTTGCATTTTCTACTGGTTATGATATAAGAACAGAAAATATAGGTGATATGAGAAACAGAGGCATAGAGTTAATATTAACGTATAGTAAGTCATTTGGAGACTTTTCCTATACAGGAAGCTTTAATGCTTCGTATAATAAGAATGAAATAACTAAAGTTACTGAAGTGCTGGATCGACAACCAGCAGAGGCAAATGGCGTACAGCAAGTTCATCAAGTGGGTCTGCCGGCCTTTTCCTGGTATATGCCCGTGTGGGAGGGTGTGAGCCGGGATACAGGGACTCCCCAGTGGGAACTTATTGAAAGAGATGCTAATGGAAACGAGATAGGAAGAACATTAACCGATGACTATGCAATAGCATCTGCTACAGATAACCTAAGAGCATCGGAATCGGCTATACCTAAATATGTTGGTGGATTTAACAACTCTTTTAGCTACAAAAATTTGTCGCTTTCTTTTCTGTTTACGTTTCAGGCAGGTAACTACATATATCATCAAACCAGGCAATTTGTTGATACCGATGGAGCCAACACAGGAATTAACCTAATGAAATTAAAAGATGAATGGAGTAGATGGGAAAATCCTGGAGATGATGCTACACACCCTGAACTGATTCTGGGTGGAAACAATGGGGCGCATAATGTGTCCACCCGCTATCTTGAGAAAGGTGATTTTGTCAGGTTAAGAAACATAACGTTTTCTTATTCCTTACCTGCTAAAGTTTTAAAGTGGGCAAATATTGGCAGTGCTTCTGTCAACCTTTCAGCAGACAACTTGAAGACATTTACCAGCTTCTCTGGTATGGATGCCGATGTGGGTTTAAGCAGAGGAGACTTTAGTTTGCCAGGGCTTTCTTATTTAAAATACCCTATAAACAAGCAGTTCCTAGTGGGTCTAACTATTAATTTTTAAAGACATGAATACTAAAAAACAACTACTATTTTCGATTGCAGTTATTTTTCTTGTTGGCTGCAACCTTAATCCAGAACCTGCTAATCTTGCTACTATAGATCAACTTCTTGCAGAGGAGGGAGGAGCTGTTGTAGCTACCAATGGGAACTATGCCCTTTTTAAGGATGTATTAGCTTTTAGAGGGGTAGGTCCAAATTCCAATAATGATTACACCAGGCACCTTTACCAAATGAGCGAGTTTGCAGGAGATAATGTAATGTACACACAGTTTTCTACGGATGCGCTCTATTTGGTTTTCACACGAGAGCATTTTCCTAAACAGGAAAATTCATCTTACTTCTGGTTTATTGCTTACAGAATGATTTTAGGAACTAATTTAATTATTGACAATATCGAAGAGGGGGTAGATGCTGCAACAGATCAGATTATTGGGGAAAATTACTTCCTGAGAGCACTTGCTACATTTGACCTTTTAAGGTTTTATGCCCCTCAGTACACACACGGGATCGATTTACCAGGAGTTATTTTAAGAACTTCGTTGGATGAACCGAGCATTAAAGCCCGATCAACTGTAGGTGATTCCTATGCGCAAGTGGTTAGCGATCTGTTAAAAGCAGAGACCTTGATGACGGATGGAGAATCAAGGGGTGTTGAATTTGGATCTAAGTTGGCAGCTCAAGCACTTTTGTGCCGTGTTTACCAATACATGGCGCAAGATGACAAAGCTTTAGAGTATGCCAATAAGGTAATAAATAACAGTGTTGGAGTGACTCTTTCTAATAATGCGGAGTATTTGGACAATTTTGCCAATACACAAAATTCCAGCGAGTCCATTTTTATTATTAAGTTTACCGAACAAGACCATAGAGCTAAGAACGGATCTATAGGTTCTATGTATTATGATGATGGAAATAATAACGGATGGGGCGAAGTATTTGTATCGCAGACATTTTTAGACCTTATTGACCAAAACCCAAGCGACATTAGAAGGCAGTTGATGGTGATAACAGGAAATTCTAAAAATGGATTTCCAATCAGGTATATTACCAAATTCTCAGGACAAGATGGTGTTGTAAACCTTGTTTCGCCTCAGTATCTACGGTTGTCCGAAATATATCTAAATCGGGCAGAATCTAATGCGAAACTGGGCAATGATCAATTGGCACTTGACGATGTAAACTTTATAAGACAGAGGGCTGGTCTTACTGGTGCTGAATTATACACTATGGGCAACTTAGGATCTAAAACTGTTTTTGATGTTGTTTTAGAAGAGAGAAGGCTTGAATTGGCTTATGAAGGGCATAGGAATTTTGATTTGTTAAGAAACAAGATTGACCTTAACAGAAACTATGAGGGCATACATCTGGAGACTTCGCCTATTCCATGGAATGATAATAGAGGTATTTTCTTTATTCCTCCAAGTGAATTAATAGCTAACCCTTTATGTGTTCAAAACCAATAATAATCACTTATTGACTTAAAGTAATCAATGCGATATACGTTTTTACTATTTCTAATAATTTTGCTTGCTTCTTGTGATAAGGATAATAATGATTTGCCAGACCCGGAAGTAACCTCGGAGTATATTAAATATACAGTTTCAACAGAAGACTTTGTTAATCCTGATCGAGGGTTTTATAAATATTCTGAAACGAGGTCAGAAAACTACTCGGTTCTATCTGCTAATACCTTAAAAGGTTATAGAAATAATACGGTCTCATCTGGTTCAAGTTATTCTACCTATAATTCACTTGTTTTCAGGTATTATGTACTAGGAGATTTTACCCAATCTGCTATTTCTCAGAGCTATTTGGATAATATGCAAAAGGATTTTGATGCTGCCAGGGAAGCAGGGGTAAAATTAATACCAAGATTTACCTATACCACAACCGCGGTAGCAGGAGCCTGCTCTGAGGGGTTTATATGCCCGCCCTATGGTGATGCATCAAAGGCTATTGTTCTACAACATATCTCACAGGTTGGCCCAATTCTTACTACTAATAAAGATGTTATTTTAACAGTTCAAATGGGATTTATTGGTACTTGGGGAGAGAATTATTATACCGATTTTTTTGGAGATGCTTCATCCAATGCGGGTCAAGGGAAATTACTTGATGGAAATTGGCAAGATCGTATTGATGTATTAAAAGCATTGCTGGATGCAACACCTCCTGAATTGATGATTCAGGTAAGATACCCGCAAATGAAACAAAGGGCTATCTATGGAATAGATGCAAAAACCAATGTTAATCCGCTTACAGAATCAGAAGCATTTACAGGTACTGATATTGCTCGAATTGCTTTTCATAATGATTGTTTATTTGCAAGTGCAGATGATTTTGGAACCTATGCAGATTATGGAAATTCGTCTTCACCAAGCAAAACTGATATTTCAAACCTGAAACCCTATTTTGCTAATGATAGCAAATATGTGGTTGTAGGTGGAGAAACCTGTTTTGACGGATATAGCCCTCAAAACGACTGCGCCCCTGCAGGAATGGCAGATACTGATTTGAGACTTCTTCATTATACATATTTGAATGCTGATTATAATAATCAGGTAAATAATGATTGGGTGGATGGAGGTTGTATGGAGGATATTAAGAAAAATATGGGTTACCGATTGGTTTTAGACTCGGCACTGCTTCCTTTAGAAGTTGCATTGAATGAACAACTGAAGATAGATATTCGACTTAGAAATATAGGCTATGCCTCGCCTGTAAAGAAGAGGCCTGTGTATTTGGTACTAAAAGAAGAGGCTACCGGAAAAGAGTTTAAGTTGGAGTTTGATACAGATATAAGGTTTTGGCTTGAGGGAGTTGAATTGACAGAAACGCTTGACTTACCAGGGTCGATTACTGTAGGAATATATGACTTGTACTTGAGTTTGCCGGATGCTCAGGAATCCATAGCCAACAGGCCTGAATATGCTATTAGAGTAGCAAACGAAAATACCTGGGATGAGTCCTTAGGGTATAATAATTTGAATCATTCTATTGAAATAAAATAGACACTAAATAGTGTCTGTCCATAAAGGATAGCTATCGGGTTGCTATCAAGGCTTGTGAAGTCAAAAAAAGGGGGTTTACTAGGGTAATCAGGCGTAGCCGAGTATTTTTTTGACGAACATAACGCAGGTAGCGGACTTTAAGACAGACACTTCTAGATAATATGGGCTGCCCCATTGATGAACTGAGTTCGACCTCAGGTTATAAGCCCTAGTACGCAGATTAGCAGAAAACATTTCCTACCCAATTTCGGCCAAAAACCTCTCAACATCGGCCTTGTGCATCAAGCCCAACTCTGGTCTAATACAATTTGCTGCACCACATGCTGCACCTAAATTTGCAATTTGCCGATTAGTTTTTTGCATTACATAACCGGCAATAATTCCTGCCAGCAAACAATCTCCTGAACCAATAGTGCTGTAAACCTCCTCCACTTTTGACAAAGCATGAAGTGTGTTGTCCCCAACATTAAAATACAAGCCTTTTTCTCCATCGGTAATGGCCGAAACCTTACAATATTGGCTTATTTGTTTTTGGGCATCCTCCAGCGTTTCTGTGCCTGTATAAGACAATGCCTCTTTACGGTTTAAGTGTATGCAATAAGGATTTTCGTTTAGTGCATTTTTAAATTGCACTCCTGCACTATCAATAAAAGTGGGTATCGATAATTTATTTGCCCATTTAACCATCTGCTCGTAACCATCTTCTCTCGCACCCTGTGGCCAGGAACCACTTAATGCAAGTGCTTTAGCTTTTGGCAAATGCTTTACCAAGTAATATAATAAGTCATCGCAATCTTCCTGAGTAACCTCAGGGCCTGCACTTAGCAGTTCCGAATCGTCAAAATCGGTTGCAGATTTAAAAGTATAGCAGCTACGCGACCATGTGTCTAATTCAGGGCCGATGCACTTAATTTTGGGGTAATATTTAGTACATTGATCTCTAATCCAACGACCGGTAACAGAACCCCAAAAACCCAAAAGTAGCACGTTGATGCCTAACTCGGATAGCGCCATTGCAACATGAACCCCTTTTCCTCCGGGGTATCTTTCTTCTTTAATTATTCGATTTGAACTCCCAATTACAAACTTATCTACCCAGGCATAAATATCAACTGATGGGTTTGGGCATACCACCAATACATGGTCTCCTTTGTGGTTTATTTTCATTTGTATTTAATTAAATTTTAGTGCAATAGAAAAGCCTTTACGAAAAAATAGTATTTTGTTTTACGTAAAAGAAGTAAGTGAAAGCAAATATAAAATATTTGTAGATATACTTTGTAATTAATTAGATTATGAAATTATAATAAATTACAAATCCTTTTGTATTTTGCGTCAAATTATAAAAGTCGCAACAATTTATACTTACAGCCTTTAAATAAATTCAATACTATGAAATCAAAATTATGGCTATTTTACGCACTTACAACAACAATTTTTTGGGGTGTTTGGGGTGCATTTACCGGGTTACCAACAGAAAACGGGTTTCCTGAAACCTTAGTGTATTGTGTTTGGGCGCTTACTATGATTCCTCCTGCTTTTATTGTGTTAAAACTTATTAATTGGAAATTACAGTACGATAAAAAATCTATCTTTTACGGCTCTATTATTGGTTTGCTAGGAGCCGGTGGTCAAATGATACTGTTTCATGCTGTTAAAATCGGCCCCACCCACCTTATTTTTCCTATTATTTCTCTCTCTCCGGTTATAACTATTATAATGTCTATACTACTTTTAAAGGAGCGCACCGGCAAGCTTGGTGCCATTGGAATAGCTCTAGCACTAATAAGTTTGCCACTATTAAACTATAGCACCGGAAACGAAGGATCTGACCAAAATTTTCTTTGGTTTATTTTAGCAGTACTTGTTTTAGCAGCTTGGGGAATACAGGCATTTTTTATGAAGCTGGCAAATGAAACCATGCATGCCGAGAGTATATTTTTCTATATGATGCTATCGGGACTACTTTTTATACCTGTTGCATTACTAATGACTGACTTTTCGGTAGATATTAATTGGGGAGCAGACGGGCCTTATCTTGCGGGCGGAATTCAAATTCTTAATTCCTTAGGTGCTTTGGCTTTGGTGTTTGCATTTAGGTACGGAAAAGCTATTGTTGTTTCGCCTTTAACCAATGCAGGTGCGCCTTTAATTACTTCGGTAATAGCTATGGCTATTTTGGGAGTTATGCCCGGCTCAACAGTACTTATTGGAATTGGATTTGCTGTAATTGCCGCCTTGCTGCTTGCAATTGATTCGGAAGAATAATGTGGATTAAGAATTTAATGCAAAGGAACACAATGGTTTAGTGCAAAG